>CAZJNL010000808.1:0-3179 GCA_964546515.1 uncultured Oscillatoria sp. | reverse complement strand
CCCCTTAGCGACTCCTGAAATTCTTAAGGATCTGGATAGCCTTGTCCAAAGCTGCATTCAAAAGGGTGCCCGCGTTTTAACAGGAGGACAACCTTTGTCCAACCGCCCCGGTTATTTCTATCCCCCGACGATTTTGACGGATCTGCCGCTAGGCTCACCGGCGTACAGCGAGGAATTTTTTGGGCCAGTGGCGCTGCTATTCAGGGTGGCCGGGATCGACGAGGCCATTAAACTGGCCAACAGCACTGTTTTTGGGCTAGGAGCGAGTGCTTGGACGAATATTGAGTCAGAGCGCGAGCGCTTAATTGAGGAACTGGAAGCCGGTGCCGTATTTATCAACGGCATGGTCAAATCTGACCCCCGCCTGCCCTTTGGCGGCATTAAGCGTTCCGGGTACGGTCGGGAATTGAGCATCCAAGGCATTCACGAATTTGTGAATGTCAAAACCGTTTGGGTCAAGTAATATCGCTTTCATTGCTAATGGCTAATCGCTCACCTCCGAATAAATTAGGATTAGCAATTAGCAATTCGGGAGCGAGGAATTGTTGAGGAAAAACTGACATGGGTGAGATGAATACAGCCGAACTGCTGGTGCGCTGTCTGGAAAATGAAGGCGTGCAATACGTTTTTGGACTGCCTGGAGAAGAAAATCTCCACGTCTTGGAAGCACTCCGAAATTCTTCCATCCAATTTATTACCACGCGGCACGAGCAGGGCGCGGCTTTTATGGCCGATGTTTACGGGCGTCTGACCGGCAAAGCCGGGGTTTGCCTGTCCACTCTGGGCCCGGGTGCCACCAACCTGATGACGGGAGTGGCGGACGCCAACCTCGACGGTGCGCCCCTGGTGGCGATCACCGGTCAGGTGGGAACCGACCGCATGCACATTGAATCCCACCAATACTTAGATTTGGTGGCCATGTTTGCGCCGGTGACCAAATGGAACGCCCAGATCGTCCGCCCCAGCATTGCGCCAGAAGTTGTCCGCAAGGCGTTTAAGCTAGGGCAGACGGAAAAACCCGGGGCGGTTCACATTGATGTGCCGGAAAACATTGCGGCGATGCCGGTGACGGGTGCCCCCCTGAATAAGGACAAGCTGGAAAAAACCTTTGCCTCCTACCACAGTATCAATGAAGCGGCTGCCATTATTTCCAAGGCTCACAACCCGCTAATCCTGGTGGGCAATGGGGCAATCCGCGCCCACGCCAGTGCGGCGCTGACGGAATTTGCCACCCGCCTGAACATACCCGTGGCCAATACGTTCATGGGCAAAGGGGTGATTCCCTACACCCATCCGCTGGCGCTGTGGAGTGCCGGTCTGCAACAGCGGGATTACATCAGCTGTGGGTTCGATCGCGCCGATCTGGTAATCGCGGTTGGCTACGATTTGATTGAATATTCCCCCAAGAAGTGGAATCCCGAAGGCAAAATCGAGATTATCCATATCAGTGCCACTCCCGCAGAGGTTGACAGCAGTTACATTCCGGAAGTGGAGGTGGTGGGGGATATTTCCGATTCGCTCTACGAAATTGTGCGCCGCGCCGACCGGCAGGGGAAACCCGACCCCTATGCCATTGAGTTGCGGGCGGATATTCGCGCGGATTACGAGCAGTATGCCAATGACGACGGGTTCCCCATTAAGCCGCAAAAACTCATCTATGACTTGCGTCAGGTGATGGGACCTGAAGATATTGTCATCTCTGATGTGGGTGCCCACAAGATGTGGATCGCCCGTCACTACCACTGCGACCGGCCCAATACCTGCTTGATTTCCAATGGCTTCGCGGCAATGGGCATTGCTATCCCCGGCGCAATCGCGGCTAAACTGGTCTATCCCGACCGGAAAATCGTGGCGGCTACCGGCGATGGCGGCTTTATGATGAATTGCCAGGAGTTGGAGACTGCTTTGCGCGTCGGCACGGCGTTCGTCACTATCATTTTCAATGATGGGGGCTACGGCTTGATTGAGTGGAAGCAACACAATCACTACGGTGATTCCGCCTTCGTCCATTTCGGCAATCCCGATTTTGTCAAATTCGCCGAAAGCATGGGGCTGAAGGGCTACCGGATTTCTTCCGCTGCTGAGCTGATTCCCACTCTCAAGGAGGCTCTCGCTCAGGACGTTCCCTCGGTGATTGACTGTCCGGTGGACTACCGGGAAAATATCCGCTTCTCTCAAAAAGCGGGCGATTTGAGTTGCGCGATCTAAAATAGAGAAGCGCAAAATTAAGCGCTAGCTGGCGGGAAACCCTGGCTCGCTGCCAGATGGCCTCCCCCAGTAAGGGCGAAGCATCCGGTGAGAAATTTTTCCATAAAACCCATAAGGGCGAAGCATCCGGTGAGAAACGTTTTCTAGAAAGTTTATCAGTTCTCGCCCGGATGCTTCGCCCCTACCCGCCCGGATGCTTCGCCCCTACTTCTTCTTATTCTGACTCTGCGCCCTCTGTGGCGGTTGATTATTCCAAAAGAAATTGACTCATTTAACATGAACAAATATGACTTTACTGGGTTAATCGGCTTGCGAGAATGGATGCGGCTTACGGGTTGGTTTGACCTGGAAGAAGCGATTGCCATCCAAACCGCTGTCAAGCAATTACCCCCTGGATCTAGAGTCGCAGAACTCGGTTCTTTTCAAGGGAAAAGCAGCGTGGCGATTGCTTCGGTGCTGCCTCCAGACAGTATCCTGTATTGTGTGGACAGGTTTAGGGGGACAATTATTCGACCTGGAGAAAAGAAGCCGCCGGTGGAAGAGATAATTAAAAAGAATATTGAAGCTCTAACAAAAAATATAGAAGCTTTTGGAGTCAAGGACAAAGTTCGCGTCCTCGTGATGAGCACGAATGAAGCGGCGGGAAAATTTGCAGCAGAATATTTTGACCTGGTTTTTATAGATGCCGACCACAGTTACGAGGGGGTAAAAGCAGATTTATTGAACTGGTATCCCAAGCTAAAACCGGGCGGATTTCTGTTTTGCGATGACTTCGGAGTTCCTGATTACCCTGGAGTTGCGCAAGCAATTCAAACGGTAGGTCTGCAAGGTCAAGTAGTCGCCCCCTCTCTGTGGGCGCACAGGAAACCGGCAGCACCGGCAGCCAATACGGAAGCCATGCCGGAAATTATCTAATACCATTTGTCTTTAACGCCGAAACAGTAAGATCCCCCCCTGCCCCCCCTTAAAAA
>CAZJNL010000807.1:0-3179 GCA_964546515.1 uncultured Oscillatoria sp. | reverse complement strand
CCCGTCGTTTATTTGATGTTATTTTATGGCAATCGTTGAGTTTGTGTTTGTAATTAGCGTGGGCGTGCTGTTAGTTTTGGGCGCTCTCAATTCTGCTAGGTCAAGCCAGCAGCAGCGACAGTTAGAGGAGGCTTTCTACCGGCTGCTAGAAGCGCAAAATGGCCAGATTTCGCTGATTCAGCTGGCGGCAGGTGCCCGAGTTGATGCGGAAGTTGCTAAGCAGTATTTGGAACGTCAAGCAAAGGCTTTTGCGGCAACTTTGGAAGTGGATGCGGATGGGGATACGTTTTACCGGTTTCCCAAACTGCAGCTTCCTCCGCAGAGGTAGGGCTTTCTGGACATTGCCTCTCTTGCCGACAGGAGAGGCGCTTTTGTTAGATTTTAGCTAAAATTATCTTGAAAGTCAACTCACAGGAGCAGAATATGACTTCCATAACTTCTTCCCACCATCCCCAGACTGAGAGTGAGGTCACGATTGCTGTCACTGAAGTTATCGGCGATACGGTATGTATAGCGTCCCTGGATGGCCAGAAAGTTTTTGAGCGGATTGCAGCGGCTTTAAAGGAAGGCAAGAAAGTGACTGTTTCCTTCAAGGATGCTGAGGACATCACTCCCGCCTTCCTAGCCGATGCGGTTGTGTGGATTTTCTATTGTAGGAGAGGGTTATAGAGAGATATTTGTGGCGCAGCTAAGGGGATTGATTCTCCCGCCCCCACACAGCGACGGTGCCTGCCGATAAACCCGCAGCCTCGACTGTTTAACCTTCTCGAATATACATAGGTTAACTGGTACTGCTTATTGGCATTTTGTCTAGGGAATAGGAGGATAAGCCGTAATTCAGGCTAAGTCTTCTCTGGCTCTCAACTCGCCATATTTTACCGGTGATTCGGGCGGATATTTTCGCCGTGTTGAGTATGCCATCGCTACCTGTAGCGCCCCATGACCCCGAGGGCGCAGCCTAAAACATAAAGTATCTTCTCTCCGCTCTCTTCTCTATCCCCTATATCCGCTATAATAGCCGCCAGCACATATTGCCTGTCACTCGTTTGAATTAGGTATCAACTATGCAGCACCGCACAACAGGGCTTCAGATCCTGCGCGGCCATGGGCTTGAGATTGGCGCATTACATCAGCCTGCACCGATACCACCTACATGCACCGTGGACTATTGCGATGCGATCAGCCTCGCCGATGCGGCGATCTTGTTTCCTGAGCTGCCACCTGAAAGTATCGTCGCCCCGCGCTATCTCTGCGATCTCGACAAAGGTGGGCTACGGCAGTTCGCCGACTGGCAGTTTGACTTTGTGATTCTCTGCCATGTGATTGAGCATGTGGCAAACCCGATCGCAGTGGTTGCCGAGCTGTTTCGGATTACGCGCTATGGTGGACATGTGGTTATCGCCGCCCCCGATAGCCGCTATACCTTTGACCGCGATCGTGCGCTGACGCCCTTCAATCACCTGCTGACCGAATATTGCCAGGGTGTCGATACGGTCAGCGATGAGCACTACCTTGACTTTCTTTTCGCAGTGCAGCCCAGCTTTCGAAGCCTGCCTGACGATGAGCTCAACCAGCATCTTGCCGGTGTGCGGGCACGCCGTGAGCACGCCCATGTCTGGGACTCGCGCAGCTTCAAGGCGTTTCTGCTGTCAACCCTGGAGTATCTGGGTGAGCACGCCAGCTGCTGCTTCGAGATCGATGGCGATGCTACCGGAGCTGAATATTTTTCCGTCTGGCAGCGCCTGGGCCCGCCCTGGCAGAAGCGGCTTGTTGATCGCATTCACCGTCTGATAGGGTACCAGTCCTAGTATTGCAACAAGGCTTCCATATCACCACGGAGGCACCAAGGCACGGAGACCTATATAGAGCTGATGGAGCCTCTGAATTCATTTTCGAGTCTTTTTTTCTCGCACGCTCATTTTTGCCCGTTCTTCGTGACTGCAATCAGGATTCAGACATCGCATCATCCCTATCACTTCGTTGCGCAGCCAGAGCACCTGCTCGGAAAACCCAGACTCCTCCAGATTTTGCCGAATCTCTCGAACCCTGAGATTTGGCGGCCAACTACCGCCTGCGTCCCACCTGCCGCGCCGGTGTAACCCCCTCCCCTCACTCCTCTCACACCTCAACACCAAAAAACCAGGTTTCTTAAAGAAACCTGGTTTTTATAGCGGTTCAAAATGTGAAACCTCTGGTTGTAGCCAGAAACCCGGTTTCTACCCTTTCACAACTCAAATAGAAACGCTACCGCCACCAACCTGTTATATTATTCCCCGTTAATTAACCGCAAGAAAATTCAGCCCGCGCAGGCGGGCTTTGTCTGTATAGCGGCAGGTTTCAACCTGCCGTATTATGTCCAATACCCAAAGAAAATTGAAATCACACCTCCGGTTCAATCCCAGCATATCTTAACTGCGCCGCCAATCGTTACGCTCGCTGTTGCGCCAACTCCTTTTGCTCTCGTTCCAACTCCTTCAGTTCATACATATCCAGATAATCAACAAACTTTTCCCCATTCGTAGCGTAGAGATCCAACCCCTCATTACCCAACTCAAACCTCACCCCCAAACGAGGACTCACCCACCCCGCCATTGGGTCAATCACATCTAACACTCCCTCCGTGCGCAGCCACCCGCTCAAATCCCTATCCTGTGGGTCATACAAGTAATACTCCTGCACCCCGTAGCGCCTATAAAATACTAACTTCTTATCTATCTTTGTCTGGGTGTCGCTTTCCGAGCGCACCTCAAACACCACTTGGGGCGCTATATTCCCCTCTAGCCACTGTCTGTAAGACTTCCTGTCTCCCTTGGGTCTGCCAAACACCACCATCACATCCGGCGCTTGGCAGATATTCGGGTTCCCCTCCACCGGATACCAGAGCAAATCTCCCGCAACAAATACATTCTCGATGTCTTTAAACAGGGCGTCACAACCGCCTTTAATCGTGGGAATCCACTGGTACTGTATTGTGCTATCCGCCATCGGCTGACCGTCACTTGAAGGATATATAATTTGTTCAGGAGTTAATTTCATATAACTCACCTAAAATTTGTCTCTACTGAAAACCCTACTAGAGTTTGACTTCCATCTTGGCCAGCGCCAGATAACGTATAGCAATGGACAGTCATTTTAGGACATTGGGACAGGCAAGATGCCTGGACTACGAGGTATATTCG
>CAZJNL010000806.1:0-3179 GCA_964546515.1 uncultured Oscillatoria sp. | reverse complement strand
CAGGCATCTTGCCTGTGCCGGTTGCCGGCACCTCAAAGGCAAAAGACGCCTGCGCATGGGGGGTGCCGGCGCTGTCAATAGCGACAGCGCGTGCGCCAGAAGTGCCGAAATCGATGCCCAGGTAGAAATTCATCAAGAAATTACCTTGAGTGGTGGCGGCGGAGAGTCAAGCCGCAGCGGCACAGAATACCGGCTGTAAACAGTGCTTCCCGGTTCCCAAGGCGCACGCCAGTAGATATCCTGGATGACGGTTTTGGCATCATCATTTTGCGACCATTTAAATGATACCACGCCCAGGTTGCTGTGCCCCACCACTTCCGAACCTTCTTGAACCCACTGATTCTGCATAAGTACAGATACGACACCCCCCAACAGTTTCATGGCTGGAGAGTCCCCGAACTTATCGAAGGAAAGTGTGGGCGGAGGCACAGGCGACACCGGCTTTTTCTGCCAGCCGGCAGCAACAGACGGTTCGCGCTTCACCCACTCAATATTATACCGCCAGTCCGGGAGAAATTTGCTATCTTTGACAGCGATTTCCCAGACAGTTTGCCCATGCCCACGGGTGCCTTGAGTTTGCAGCAAAACCGGGCTGGTTTTGGGGACATCAACATGGAGCGCCCGCACCTTGTCTGCTGTTTTAGCAATTTCAATGACTTGCGGCGGTTCGTTCCAGCCGGCCCAGTTTTGCAGTGGCTCCTGCGCCGCAGATTTCGCCTTAGTTTGAGCGATCTGCGTCAGCAACTCGGCATTTTTGAAAGCGCTCGCCGTCAGCTGCGCCAGCACCCCCCCTTGCAAGGGGGCGTCGGTGCTGGATTTGGCGTCGCCAAAATGCCGGCGGAAGAAATAGCTGAAGCGAACAGCGCTGGCGTAGTGAATGTCGCCCGACAGCACCACCACGCGCTCGCGCCGCTTAAAGAGTTCGGCGATCAGCCGGCTAAAAGCCACCTCGTTCAAGTTCCAGGAATCACCGACATCACTCTGGAAAACGTTGCCCATCATCAAAGTCCAGCGCTGCACGATATCAATGAGGGACAAACTCACCAGATTAGTCGGAACAACTACCATCGTTACCTCCATGTTATCGGAGCCTTTTTGTGAGAGCGGCAGCTGAATTTGTCTCTCAAAAGCGGTTGGACTCAGAAGCATTGGGGGAACCAGCGACTTGTCCTTGCCTTGCGGGTAGCCTCGCCAAGTGCGCGTGTCGATCACAATCACTTCATGCTTTAAGCTCCTCACAGTATAGTGCCAGGTTAGCGGCTTCGTGCCATCCGCACAGTCCCGATCCAAAATTAAAACATCTCCGTCGAGTTTTAGCTTTGGCAAGCCGGTTGCCGGTTCTGTGGCGGGAATTCCCAGATATTTGGCAATTTCCTCCACCGCCGGCTCATTGTTCCCCCCTGACTCAGACCACTTTTTCGCAGCTTTCAACAGTTTCTCACCGTTCCGCCCGTTTTGGAACTGTTCGGGCGTATTTCCCCACGCCTGAAAAGCGGCATACGCCAGCAACCCGTTGAGCACGACACGCCGCCCCAGAGGTTTGCTGAGCACGCGCTCGCACCACTCCCGATTCATGTACCAGTCATCGCTAATATCGTGGTCGTCAAAAACCATGTAAGTTGGCACATTTGCCAGCGCTCGCCGGACTTTCCACACATCGCCAGCGAAGTCCTCAATCGCGGTGAATTCTTCATGCCACAGTTTGGCGAGCGCCGGATCTTTTTGAGTATTAGTGCCCGCCTCTGGCAAATCATTAGGCCACAGTACGGGCGACCACGCAAACATGTACATGGCGAAGTATTCACCCAAGCTCAAAAGGTGGCTTTTCGCCTTCTCCGGTTTGTTGATCAGCATAGCAGTCAGCCCGGCAGAATTTTCGGCGATATTGCTGCGGCTTCCGGGCAAAAGATCCCTGGGGTTTTTGTATTCAAAACCGGCTGTTGGGTGTTTGGCAACCGGCAGTTTTTCTTGCCAGCCCAGCAGGGTGTCACCGGCATCTGTGAGCCCCTGCAGCAGCACATCAGCAACGTCATCCCCATAAATTTGGTCGCCGGAGACAAATAGCTGGTGCGGTCGGGAATTGGGCTGTTTGGCGCTATACTCGATTAAGTCATCCAGGATTGCCAGCCCATCGGAACCTCCGCCGTGGGGCTTGCGACAAGAACCGTGAACAATTCGCAAGTCGTTCAAGTCAGCCGGCGGCATAGCAAAAGTGGGCAGCCGGTGCTGGAAATAGCTAATCGAGGCGTTGCGAAAGCCTTCTGAGGTGAGTGCGCCTGCTAGATTGACTCCCCCGAAATCGAGGTCGTATGCGTAGATTTGCCCAGACTTGAGATTGCTGCGATTCACCGGCACTGCAGTGACGGCGACGACGTGCAGGTATTTGCCCAGGGGTACTGTGGGGCGCGTACCTGAGAATAGCACATCGCTGACGGTTTCGCCATTATTGCCGGTGGCGTGAACCCGGAGGGTGACTTCTCGGGCTTCCTTGAGGGCAACCCAAACTGTAACAGCATTCGGCTCTGTGCGCCGCAAAATTGGGCCGGCGAGGATGAGGGGAAGGCTGGCGATGCGCTGGCTCAAAGGTGTCCATGACATGGGATATACCTCTGGATAGGTACACGACTGTTCCTAGGATGACACAATTTGCCCGAGATGGAAAGGGAGGGAGCCGGTGCGCCGTTTGTAGTAGGGCTGAAGCCCACCGTTTGTAGTAGGGCTTTAGCCCCACAGGGGGTGTCATCCTGGGGATTGCGGACTTTAGCTTGGCAGTATAAGATATGATAGCATCTCGCTTCCCAGTGTAGATGCTGAGGTCATTCAGGAAGCCGGAGAAGATTTGGCAGAGTTGCTGGGGCGGGTGATGGAAGTCAAGATATTAGTTAATAGCGTTCTGAGGATTTTGGAGGACTTAGAATGACACAACCATCCCTGAGTCAGGAGCAAGAGGCGAAACTCGCAGCCGCTCTTGAAATTGCCAAAATTGCTCTCGCTAAGGCTAGAGAAATGAGCGAGATGGCGGCGGCGATAGCTGAAAAATATCAAAACCGTCTCTGGTAATATAAGTAGGGTGCGTTGCGCGTCGCGCAACGCACCCTACGAAACGAAACCCCGCCCGTGTAGTAATCAATGCTCAAATATATTGTCGCCGTTAAACCTCTGGAAGCGTATCATATCCA
>CAZJNL010000805.1:0-3181 GCA_964546515.1 uncultured Oscillatoria sp. | reverse complement strand
GATGGCCCAGCCCCCACCGAGCGCCCGTAAACAATTATCTTTGCCGGTGGGGCACCCAGCTTCTGCGTCAGATAATTGTAAGCAGCGTCAATATCCCTGTAAGCACCCGACTCACTCGGATTCCCTTGGCTCGTTCCATAGCCCCGGTAATCGTAAGCGAACACAGCAAACCCCATGTCCCGCAATTCTTCCAGCACCCAGCGAATATCTCCCAAGTCCTCTGCGTTACCGTGACTGAAGAGGATGGTATAGCTCGCCCGCCGGTTGGGGAGATACAGCGCAGAAATCCGCACGCCATCCGCTGTCGTCAGCTTGAGAGTCTCCCGGGTGTCCTCATAGCTTGCCGGTTGCGGCTTAAAAATCAGCCCGTCCGTGAAAAAGTATCCGTAAATACAAACACAGGCATAGATGAAGAGGGCAGAGCGCACCAGGCGTTTTAGGGAAAATTCGCCCACCAGCAGGCGTCTGAGAGTTTTCTTGTCCATTCGGCATGTACCCAGAATTCAAACTTTGGGGAATAATCTGTAGCGGTAAGACAATGCTATCCGCGCCCTTAAAGCACCGGCACGATCGCCGGCGCTTTGCGAGACGCCCGCGCCCACAGCCCGGAAGTCGCGCCAATTCCTGTATCCATGTCCTGTGAGGAAGTAACATGAGCCTGCACTATCCCGATGATCTGAAGTATCTCGACACCCACGAGTACGCCCGCTTGGATGGCGAAATTGCTACCATTGGCATCAGTGCCTTTGCCGTAGACCAGCTCGGTGACATCGTGTTTCTGGAAGTGCCAGAAATCGGTGCCGCCTTGACAAAGGGAGAGTCCTTTGGCACGGTTGAGTCCGTGAAAGCGGTGGAAGACCTCAAATCCCCCGTCACCGGCACAGTTGTGGAGCGCAACGAGCCAGTCATCGACGAGCCTGAGCAACTGGCGGAAGATCCCTACGGAGAAGCTTGGCTGATCAAGGTCCGCGTTGACAGCCCCGACGAACTAGATGACGCCATGTCAGCAGATGAGTACCGCATGCTGGTGGAGGGGTAAGGTCAGCAAGAAAAAGAACCCAGGGGCTGGTTTACCTAATATATTTGCATGAGCGGCTCAAGGCAGTCCCGTCAGGGGGCGGACTTGACACGAGTGAGCAGGAATTTGTTGCCCAATGGGCAACAAAATTTCGTGAGGCAAAAGTTATCTGTACCCAGTGTGGTCGGGGCGGGTGAACCTGACATATCTGTAGATCGGCAAAAGTTATCTGTACCCAGTGCTACCCAGGGTGAAAGTGGCCAGAGTGCCCTAGCTCGGCACCGGCAGGTGGCCTGCAAATTCTGAGTGATTGTTGCAAAATATGAAAAATGCAGGCGAGTCTTGCAGATTTTTGCCCCAGGCGCAAACTATCCTTCCGTTCCACACCTGGGTTTACGGTGTTCAATCCGGATGTTAGGTGCGAGCTACATACCCTCAACCCCTTAATCAGTCCCCGTTCTATGCCTTCTTTGAATCGTACAGATAACAGCCCCGCTCTAACCGAACATAACGATAACTCGCTTCCCAGCCAGATACTTGCACCTGCAGATTCTTTTGTGCGCCGGCACATTGGCCCGAGGCCAGATGAAATCGGGCAAATGCTGGAAGTCTTGGGACTGCCGAGCCTGGACGCCCTGATTGAGAAAACAGTGCCGGCGGCGATCCGGCTCAACCAACCGCTGCAATTGCCCGAAGCCCAGAGCGAATACGCCGCTCTGGCAAAATTAAAAGAAATTGCCTCCAAAAACGAGATATTCCGCTCATTCACAGGCACCGGCTATCACGACTGCATCACCCCGCCGGTCATCCTGCGCAACATCCTGGAAAACCCCGGCTGGTACACCGCCTACACCCCCTATCAGGCAGAAATTGCCCAAGGGCGGCTGGAAGCCTTGCTCAACTTCCAAACCATGATTATAGACCTCACCTGCTTGGAAATTGCCAACGCTTCCCTGCTCGACGAGGGCACAGCCGCCGCAGAAGCCATGACGGTGAGCTTGGGCTTGTGCAAAACTAAAGCCAAAACCTTCTTCGTCTCCCGAGACTGTCACCCCCAAACCGTCGAAGTGGTGCTCACCCGCGCCAACCCCCTCGGCATTGAAGTCATTGTCGGCGATTGGCAAACCTTTTCCTTCGACCGGCCAATTTTTGGGGCGCTGCTGCAATATCCCGCCACCGACGGCACCGTACACGACTACCGGCATTTTATCGAACAAGCGCACGCCGCCGGTGCCCTCGTCACAGTAGCCGCAGACATCTTGAGCTTGTGCCTGCTCAAACCCCCCGGTGAATTTGGCGCGGATATTGCCGTAGGAAGCACCCAGCGCTTTGGCGTTCCCCTGGGATACGGGGGACCGCACGCCGCCTACTTCGCCACTAAAGAAGAGTACAAGCGGCAAGTTCCCGGGCGGATTGTCGGCGTCTCCAAAGACGCCCAAGGCAAGCCGGCGCTGCGACTCGCCCTGCAAACCCGCGAACAGCACATCCGCCGCGAAAAAGCAACCAGCAACATCTGCACCGCCCAAGTGCTGCTGGCGGTGATTGCTTCCATGTATGCCGTCTACCACGGACCCGATGGGATCAAAAGAATTGCCCAGCGGGTGCACCGGCTGACAGCAATCCTGGCGGAAGGGCTGAAGCGCCTGGGATACAGCATCGCTTCCGAACCGTTTTTTGACACGCTGCGGGTGGAAGTGGGAACCCACCTGCTCGAAGACATTCTAGAAGCTGCCCGAGAGCGCCGGTTTAACCTGCGCACCTTTGACGCAACTGCTGTGGGCGTCAGCCTCGACGAAACCACCACCGTAAAAGACTTGCGCCAGCTGTGGCAGATTTTTGCCGGTGGGGAAGAGCTTTCCTTTACTGTAGAAGAGATTGCGGCGGAAATTGGCGAATCTCCTTTAGAAAAAGAACCGTTTGCCCGCACGAGCAGCTATCTGAGCCATCCGGTGTTCAATCGCTACCACTCGGAAACCGAGCTGTTGCGCTACCTGCACCGGCTGGAAACCAAAGACCTGTCGCTGACCACATCGATGATACCGCTCGGTTCGTGCACGATGAAGCTGAACGCCACTGCCGAGATGCTGCCGGTCACTTGGCCAGAATTTGGCAAGATACATCCGTTTGCGCCCCTGTGGCAAACGCGGGGCTATCAGGTTTTGT
>CAZJNL010000804.1:0-3184 GCA_964546515.1 uncultured Oscillatoria sp. | reverse complement strand
AATGTAGAAAGTTTTATGACAGAAGATTCTGTTTTAGAAAGCCTAGTGAGTAATTCAGTTATCAATTTAAATACTGGCTATTCAAATGAATTTGAACAGATTAAGCAGAAGATTGACGAGCGGATACAAGGGGCTTACAAGGGATATAAAAAATTCCCTCAAGCGTGGCAAGAAATCCAGGATATACCACGGAACCCTGCTAATAATCTAAGGAAGTTCTGCCAGGAGTATGCCGGTGCAGTGCTTAAAATACACGAAACATATTTTGAGGAAGCGCTCGAGCAGGTCTTTGAAGGCAATGCCCGTGAGTTAGTGGAAGCGCAGTGCAAACAGCAGTGGGCAAGTTATCTCAACAAGGCTGCATATAGTTTATCAGTAGCTCCAACTACAACTCCGATTGAAGGTCATGCCTTTGACTGCTATGTGGAATTACGCCACAACGGCAACTGCGTCGCCAGAGCATTTGGCGAGGCGAAAAACTATGAACTTTTGAGCGGACACTTGGAAACGTTTAAGCAATGGTTAGAGGATGTCAAATTCAAACCATCTAACTCTGATGGAAACCCGCCCGATCTAGCTTTTATGATTGGCCCTTCATGCCCATCTCTTTTGCGACGAAAGCTAGAGCTTGAAAAGATTCAATTTATCCAAGCTGATAAAGTTATTGCGCCAACACCAACGGCAACTACCACACAAACGCCTGCGCCGACACCGACACCACCGCCAAGGCTAACACCGGCACCACCGCCAACTGCTGTCAATATCAATACAGCGAGCAAGGATGAACTGATTAAGGCTTTTAGGGGGACAGGTATCAAGCAAGCAACTGTGGACAAGCTCATAGAGAACACACAGAAAAAACAGTATGGGAATCTAGATGAGCTGGCATCTGACCTAAATTCTACCTCAAACGTTAAAGCAAAAATTAAGAGAAAGCTAGATGAGGGTGAGATTTGCTTCTAATAAGAGTGGCAAGTATATTTAGGGAGCGGATGTAGCCGAGGGCCTTTTCAGCTATACCGGCGCTCGCTCCTCTCTTTCTCAAGCCGACACCTCACTGATATAATGCACCCAGAGAACACGGGCTTGTGCCGCTACATCAGTAAGCCGCCGGTCAGCTGTCCAGAATTCTCCACCTTCTGACACTGGAGGGGCGGGTTTATCAATTCTATCGGCTTATCGGCAGATATCCCGAATAAACGTCTGGTTCCTGTGATATAATGTCCGGCTGCCTCAATTTTGTATATATAAAGGTGTGGTAGGGGCGGGTTTATATAAGATATTCTTGGGAGGCAAAGGTTTTTGGTGAACCCGCCCCTACTTCACAGCAAGGATGCCAACGGACTCGATATGACGCTAAACTGTAGAGTGTTGGCAACAATACCGCACCATGACCTATCCTGAGCAACCCCTGACTTACCCGCAAAGCCTCAAAGCTGAACAAGTTGATGATTACCACGGCACAACCGTCAGCGATCCTTATCGTTGGCTGGAAGATCCCGACTCTGACGAAACTAAGGTTTGGGTTGAGGCTGAGAACCAGGTGACATTTAGCTACCTCAACGAAATCTCCGCACGGGAAAAAATCAAGCAGCGCCTCACCCAACTGTGGGATTACGAGAAATACAGCATCCCCTACAAAAAAGGAAATCGCTACTTTTATTACAAAAATGATGGACTTCAGAACCAAAGTGTGCTGTACACTTTGACTTCTCTCGACGGGGAACCGCGAGTGCTGCTCGACCCGAATACACTCTCAGAAGATGGCACGGTTGCTCTTTCCGGTGTGGCGATTACTGAAGATGGGAAATTCATGGCGTATGGCTTGTCTGCCTCCGGTTCTGACTGGCAAGAGTGGAAAGTTCGCGATGTGGAAACAGGCTCTGACCTCTCCGATATCCTGAAGTGGATTAAATTCTCTGGCGCTTCTTGGACTCTGGACGGTGAGGGCTTTTTCTACAGCCGGTATGACGAGCAAAATGAGAAAACTAAGCTGGAAGATGTTAACTATTACCAGAAACTCTTCTACCACCGGCTCGGAACGCCTCAATCGGAAGATGCCCTCATCTATCACCGGCCCGATCAAAAAGAATGGGGATTTTCCGGCGATGTCACGGAAGACGGCAAGTACCTGATTATTACGGTTTGGCGGGGAACTGAACCCAAAAATTTGGTGTTTTACAAAGACTTGACAGACCCTACCGCCCCTGTGATAGAATTAATTAGCGAGTTTGAGGCTAAGTACAGCGTCATCGATAATGATGGCTCGGTTTTCTGGTTCCAAACTGACCTGGATGCCCCTCGCGGTCGGGTAATTGCTATTGATATCACAAACCCATCCCGGGAGAATTGGCAAGAAATTATCCCTCAGGCGGATGAAGTTCTGGAAGGTGCCGGTGTGCTCAATAACCAATTTGTGGCTGACTACCTGAAAGACGCTCGCAGTCAAATTAAGATTTTTAACTTAGATGGCTCCTTTGTGCGGGAAGTCGAATTGCCGGGAATCGGTTCTGCCGGCGGATTCGGCGGGAAGCGCTACGACACGGAAACCTTCTACAGTTTCACCGGCTACACCACACCGGCTACTATCTACCGCTACGATATGGTGACGGGTGAGAGCACCCTTTTCCGCCAGCCAGACGTGGATTTCAACCCAGCCGGTTACGAAACAAAGCAAGTCTTTTACAGCAGCAAAGATGGCACCCGAGTGCCGATGTTCATCACCCACAAAAAGGGGATTCAGCTGGATGGGAATAACCCAACTTATCTCTACGGCTACGGGGGATTCAATATCTCCCTGACGCCTAGCTTCTCGGTTGGGCAGCTGGTTTGGATGGAACTCGGCGGCGTTTTGGCGATTCCCAATCTGCGGGGCGGCGGCGAGTACGGCGAGGAGTGGCACCAAGCGGGTATGAAGCTGCAAAAACAGAATGTTTTTGATGATTTCATCGCCGCTGCTGAGTGGCTGATTTCTCAGGGCTACACCTCACCGGCAAAACTGGCGATTGGCGGCGGAAGCAATGGGGGATTGCTGGTGGGTGCTTGCATGACTCAGCGCCCGGATTTGTTTGGGGCGGCGCTGCCGGCTGTCGGTGTTATGGATATGCTGCGCTTCCACAAGTTTACTATTGGTTGGGCGTGGTGTTCCGAATACGGTTCGCCTGAGAATCCGGAGGAGTTTGAA
>CAZJNL010000803.1:0-3186 GCA_964546515.1 uncultured Oscillatoria sp. | reverse complement strand
AGGGGCCGGGGTTCGCCGGCCCTACCTTCTCTCAAAAATGAGCGGTCGAAGGCCAGAGTTGACCTCACTCAAAGGAGTTTTCAGAAAAGAGGAAGCTGGCGATAATCGACATGAGACTTTCCGAGGATGCGGACTATCTTCGCCCATCGTTCTTCCTTATAAAACGCTTTCCGGCGATACCACTCTAAGGGGTCAGAATCATTCTTAGAAGAGTTGCAACTTCCGCAGGCGGGGACTATATTCCCCAGACAGTGCGGGCCACCATAAGCGACGGGCAAGAAATGGTCTTGTGTCAATTTTTCTGGCCTGCAGCCACAATAGGCGCAAACATTGCCGAACTCTCGGCATCGCTGCTCGAACTCCGCATCGGTAAACGGAACAAAGTGGATTTTCTCCAATTGCGCCCGATGCCATGCCGCGTAATTGCTGGCAGCCTGACGGTGCACTTCTTTGCCTCGCTCAGTAGCGCGGTACTCGCGGTCTTGTTGCAGTAGCCTCTCTCGATTATTGCGATAATAAATAGGGTCATTTTTCTGATTGCGTTCTTGGCAGCATTCCACACACATGTCACTTTGGGTGTAGCGCCGGCTCTTCCCCTGACCGGCATCGTGTCCCTTAACGCACAGCGTGCCGAGGTAAAACTTAACACCTGCAGCCTTCGCTTCTCGTCGGGCAGCACCGCCCTCGGTTCTGGAATAGTAAGTCCTGGCTTGCTGGGCTTGCTGCACTTGGGTTCGACTGCTCATCCTCGCACACTCGACACAGACTTGGTTCTTTTTGTACCGCTGGCTCAGCTCCGTCCCTTGAAAGTCGTGGCCCCGCTTGCAGAGAAGCCCCAAAAAATACTTAGAGTCATCTAAAAGTGCTATCATGGTCAAGCGTCCTTAGTTGAGATAAACTTCGTAAAAGGCTTAGGAGGTGCAGAGTATATTAAGCCATTTTAATTTTACAGGAGTCTGGGTAGGCAATAGGGATTAGAAAATAGGGTAAGCAAAGGAGCAGGAACACAGATGGCAGAGCAAAAGATGATTTTCCGCAATCGGATCATCGATAAGGGCCAGCTGAAAAAGCTGATCGCCTGGGCTTTCACAAAATACGGCACAGCCCGGACAGCCCAAATAGCAGACTACCTGAAGGATTTGGGCTTCCGGTACGCTACGAGAGCCGGTGTGTCCATCTCGGTGGACGACCTGAAAGTGCCGCCCAGCAAGCGGCAGCTGCTAGAAAAAGCAGAGGCGGAAATCCGCAACACGGAAAGCCGCTACATCCGGGGAGAAATCACCGAAGTTGAGCGGTTCCAAAAAGTGATAGACACCTGGAACAGCACCAGCGAAGATCTCAAAGATGAAGTGGTGCGCCACTTCAAAGAAACAGACGTATTAAATTCCGTCTACATGATGGCCTTCAGCGGCGCTCGCGGGAACATCTCGCAAGTGCGGCAGCTGGTGGGGATGCGCGGACTGATGGCGGACCCGCAAGGAGAAATCATCGACCTGCCCATCAAAACCAACTTCCGGGAAGGGCTGACAGTTACGGAATACATCATCTCCTCCTACGGCGCTCGCAAAGGATTGGTGGACACCGCCTTGCGGACAGCAGACTCCGGCTACCTGACCCGCCGGCTGGTGGACGTGTCCCAGGACGTAATCGTGCGGGAAACAGACTGCGGCACCCAGCGGGGCATACCGATGCGCAGCATGACCGACGGCGACCGCGTATTAATCCCCCTGAAAGATCGCTTGCTGGGTCGGGTTTTGGCACGGCCTGCCCGCCACCCAGTCACGGGGGAGCTAGTGGCGGATCGCAACCAAGCCATATCGGCAGAACTGGCCAATGAAATAGGTAGCGCCGGCATTTCAGAAGTCATGGTGCGCTCGCCGCTGACTTGCGAAGCCAGCCGGTCGGTCTGCCAATACTGCTATGGCTGGAGTTTGGCCCACGCCAAGCTGGTAGATATGGGCGAAGCTGTGGGCATCATCGCCGCCCAGTCCATTGGCGAGCCGGGAACGCAGCTGACCATGCGCACCTTCCACACCGGCGGCGTGTTCACCGGCGAGGTGGCGCGACAAGTGCGGGCAGAAATAGAAGGCACGGTGCACTTCGAGACAGGACTGCGGAGTCGACCGTTTCGCACCCGTCACGGCGAAGACGCCTTGATCGCAGAAAGCAATGCCAACTTGCAGGTGGTGCCTCAAGGGGACGGCGGGAGTTCCCGGAAGATAGTGGCGATTACCCAAGGCTCCATCCTCTACGTTCAGGACGGCCAAAAGGTGCAAGCCAACCAAATCTTAGCAGAAGTGCCGATCGCCGGACGGGCCACCCGCAAAAGTACGGAAAAAGCCACCAAAGACGTGGCCACCGACCAGGCGGGCGAGGTGCTGTTTGCCGACGTACTGCCGGAAGAAAAGACAGACCGGCAGGGGAACAGCACCCGCATCGCCCAGCGGGGGGGCTTGATTTGGATTCTGTCTGGGGAAGTGTACAACCTGCCCCCCGGTGCGGAGCCGACTGTCAAAAATGGCGACCGCGTAGAACCGGGCAGCGTCCTGGCAGAAACCAAGCTGGTCACCGAGCACGGAGGCGTGGTGCGGCTGCCCAAGGAGCAGATGCGAAGCGCGGAAACAGCCCCAGAAGAGTCGGAACTGGCAGGAGTTGCACCGAGTCACCCTGCCGCTTCTGAGTTGCCCCGGGAAGTGGAAATTATCACCGCCTCGGTGCAGCTGACCGAGGCCCGCGTCCGCGCCGAAAGCTACCAAGGTCGCGACCACTATGTGATTGAAACCACCAACGGCCAGCAATTTTCCTTGAAAGCCACCCCGGGCACGAAGGTGCAAAACAATCAAGTGGTGGCGGAATTGATGGACGGGCGCTATCGCACCCAGACCGGCGGCATCATTAAATATGCCGGTGTGGAAGTGGCCAAGCGGGGCAAAGCCAAGCAGGGCTACGAGGTGATTAAAGGCGGCACCCTGCTGTGGATTCCGGAAGAGTGCCACGAGGTCAACAAGGACATTTCTTTGCTGCTCGTCGAAGACGGGCAGTATGTGGAAGCAGGCATGGAAGTGGTCAAGGACATCTTCTGCCAGAACAATGGCGTGGTGGAAGTGACCCAGAAAAATGAAATCCTGCGGGAAATGGTGATCAAGCCGGGCGACCTGTATATGGTGGATGACCCGGATGAGGTGA
>CAZJNL010000802.1:0-3190 GCA_964546515.1 uncultured Oscillatoria sp. | reverse complement strand
ACCGGGGGTCTGAAATTTACACGAAGGTTATTGACGCGCTATATCTCACGCCCCCGATTTGCAATGAAGTCCCTACCACACCCTAGGAGGGGATAAAATTAAAGAAATATTAAGAAAATTGCGCTCGTGGGGCTGCGGTGTTTATAGTTGTAAAAACAGCCTGTTACACCAGCGGCTGCCAACAGAAGCAGAGACAGTCAGGTGCGGGGAATGGAAAAGGGGAATTGGCAATCGGCTATTTACCATTAGCCATTCCTTTGTCCGGCTGTGGGGACTGATAACGCTAAAAAGAAAAGAGATGAATCAAGAAATAAGGCCAATGCCGGCTTGCCTCTATCAGCTGCTTGAGACTCAGGCAGGAAAAAAACCAAACGCAATTGCCATTACTGCCCCTGGAAGGGAGCCGCTGACTTATGGCCATCTGTGCGATTCAATTAAAAATATCGCTGCCGGACTGAACGCAATTGGCGTGGGGCGCAACGACCGGGTGGCAGTCGCCCTTCCCAATGGCCCGGAAATGGCCGCTGCCTTTTTAGCTATCGCTTCTGGTGCCACCTGCGCCCCCCTCAATCCCGCCTACCGGACGAATGAATTTGACTTTTACCTGTCGGATCTGAATGCGAAAGCGCTAATAATTCAGTCAGGCGTTGCCGAACCGGCTGTAGAAGTCGCCCGGAAACGGGGTATCCCTATTATAGAACTTTCCCCCGTCAAAGAAGCGCAAGCAGGTATTTTTAGCCTTACGGGTGGGGAACCAACGCCGGCAAAACAGGGGGGGTTGGCGCAGCCTGACGATATCGCCTTGGTGCTGCACACTTCCGGCACCACATCGCGCCCCAAAATCGTGCCTCTGACGCACAAAAATCTCTGCACTTCAGCGGGTAATATTAGAGCAGCCCTGGATCTGGCAGAGAGCGATTGCTGCCTGAATGTAATGCCGCTGTTTCACATTCACGGGCTGATCGGTGCGCTGCTTTCCTCCCTGAGTGCCGGTGCTTCTGTTGTTTGCACTCCAGGTTTTTACGCTCCAAAGTTCTTTGAGTGGCTTGACGAATTTCGCCCGACATGGTATAGTGCTGTTCCTACCATGCACCAAGCGATTCTGGCGCGGGCTGCAGCCAATGCCGAAATTATTGCCCGCTGTCCGATAAGATTAATTCGCTCCTCCTCCGCTGCGCTGCCTCCGCAGGTAATGGCAGAAATAGAGAAGACATTCAGCGCCCCTGTAATCGAAGCTTATGGAATGACAGAAGCTTCCCATCAAATGGCTAGCAATCCGCTGCCACCGCGAGTGCGCAAACCGGGTTCGGTTGGGGTAGCGGCGGGACCGGAAATCGCGATTATGGACGAGGCGGGGAACTTGCTGAGTGCCGGTGAAATCGGGGAGATAGTCATCCGGGGTGCCAGCGTCACCGCCGGCTACGAAAACAATCCAAAAGCCAACGAAAGCGCCTTTACGCAGGGATGGTTCCGCACCGGCGACCAAGGGTATTTAGATAGCGACGGCTACCTGTTCATCAAAGGGCGGATTAAAGAACTGATTAACCGGGGCGGCGAAAAAATTTCGCCCCGCGAAGTCGATGAAGTGCTGTTGAATCATCCGGCTGTAGCGCAGGCTGTGACCTTCGCCCTCCCCCACCCCCAACTGGGTGAGGATGTGGGCGCGGCGGTGGTTTTGCGAGAAAATTCATCGGTTACAGAAAGAGAGATTCAGGAATTCGCAGCCGCGCAACTGGCGGATTTTAAAGTGCCGCGCCGGGTAATTTTCCTGGAGGAAATTCCGAAAGGCCCCACCGGCAAATTGCAGCGGATTGGCTTAGCCGAGAAGTTGGGTATTGCGGCGGATGAGCCGGCGACGGAACTAGCGTTCGCCCCTCCCAGCACCCTCGCAGAAGAAAAATTAGCGGCGATCTGGTCAGAGGTGTTAGGAATCGAGAAAGTAGGCGTCCGGGACAACTTCTTCGAGTTGGGGGGAGATTCGATTCTGGCGGCGCAGATTGTAAACCGAGTGCGCTCGGAAATGCAAGTCGAGCTGTCTTTTCTGGATTTGTGGCAGAACCCCACGGTAGCGGGGATGGCGGCAGAGGCAACCCGAAAACAAGCCGTGCCTGCCGCACCGATTCAGCGGATTTCCAGAGAGGGAGAATTGCCCCTTTCCTTCGCTCAAGCCCAAATGTGGTTTTTCGAGCAGTTGGAACCAGAGAATCCGGCTTTCAACCGGCCTGTTGCGGTGCGCCTGACAGGGAAGCTCAATGTGGCAGCACTGGAGCAAAGCCTGAATGAGATTGTGCGCCGGCACGAAGTTTTGAGAGCGAGTTTTCCGGCGGTAGATGGCGTGCCGGTGCAGGCAATCGCCCCCAATCTCAGCTTATCACTGCCGGTGACAGATATCAGCGATTTGCCCGATCGCGAGCGAAAAGTTGAAGCGGAGAGACGGTTGGCTGAAAACGCTCAGCGCCCTTTCGATTTGGCAAAAGGGCCTTTGGTGAGAGCCAGTTTATTGCGGCTGAGTTCAGAAGAACACCGGCTGCTTTTGACAATGCACCACACTGTCTTTGACGGGTGGTCTGTCGGAGTTTTGCGGCAGGAAATCGCAGCACTCTACGAAGCCTTTTCCACAGGCTTTCCCTCGCCGCTTCCCTCTCTGCCGGTGCAGTACGCAGACTTTACAGTTTGGCAGCAGCAGTGGCTGAGTGGGGAGGTGCTGGAGTCTCAACTCGCCTACTGGAAAAAACAGCTTGCCGGTGCTACGGTTGTGCTGGAGTTGCCGGCGGACAGACTGCGACCGGCAGTGCAAAGCTACCGGGGTGCCAAGCACTTTTTTATGCTGCCCGTCACCCTCAGTGAATCGCTGAAAAAACTGAGCCAGCAAGAAAAAGTTACCCTGTTCGTGACGCTGCAGGCTGCTTTCGCGACACTGCTGTATCGCTATACCGGTCAGGATGATGTTATAATAGGTACTCCGATTGCCGGTCGCAATCGCATCGAGACAGAAAAACTGATTGGGGTGTTTACCAGCACCTTGGTTTTGCGCACCAACCTGGGAGGAAATCCGGCGTTTCGAGAGCTGTTGGGTCGAGTTGAGGAAGTGGCGCTGGGCGGATTGGCTCACCAGGATTTGCCCTTCGAGAAACTGGTAGAAGAACTGCAGCCGCAACGAGACTTGAGCCGGTCGCCGGTCTTTCAGGTG
>CAZJNL010000801.1:0-3191 GCA_964546515.1 uncultured Oscillatoria sp. | reverse complement strand
AAAACCGGCAGCCGCGGGCGGGGGGGGGGTGGGGGGGTGGGCCTCATCCCGCAATCCGCAAGCTCAAATTAAAAAGCATTCAGCCGGATTTATACAGCCAATAGACAACTGAAATGCCTATAGCCTGCCATTATCCAGCTGAATGCTATTGAAAACCCCGCCTTATCAATCAAACTCCAAGAAATCAGGTCGAGCCTGCTGGGTTTGGGTGAGGTGTTGCTCCAGGGCGCTCCAGTCTTCTCGCTCAATGAGGGAGATAAACTGGTCAAGCTGACCGCGATAGGCGTGAAGGGCTCGCAGCAATTCGCGGCGGTTGTACTTGGCCATCAGCAGGCCCAGTTCGGGATTGCCGCCGCCGACGCGGCTGGTATCGCGGAAGCCGGTGCTGGCCAGCTGTTTGGCCAAAGACAGGACAGCGGGGTCGGGTTCGCTGATGCAGGCGGAAATTAAGCTGGCGCTGGCGATCGCCGGCAGGTGAGAGATGTAAGCCACGGCTCGGTCGTGGTCTTCTGGACTGCAGCGGTAGAGGCGAGCGCCGAGGGAAAGAGCCAGAGTTTCGACGACTTCCAGAGCCGCCGGTGGGGTGCTCGCCACCGGTGTAGTGACATAAGGTCTGCCGGCGAATAAACTGGACTCGGCAACCTCAATGCCGCTCTCGGCCTTACCGGCCATAGGGTGGCCGCCGACAAAGTTGGGCCACAGGGGGGTGAGGGCCTGAACCACCGGGGTTTTTACCGATCCCACATCAGTCAAAACCGCTGCCGGTTGCAGATGGGGGATGAGTTGCTCGACGGTTGGTACAATTGCTGAAAGTGGCGTGCAAATAAACACCACCTCTGCGGCTGCCATTAGGGTCAAATCTACACCAGCACGATCGACGATCCCGCGTGCCACAGCCAGCTGGCACGTTTCTTGGCGACGAGAGCTCCCCAAGACGCGGTGCCCGCACGCTCGCAAGTCCAATCCCAGGGAGCCACCAATCAGCCCCAGCCCCACAATACCAATATCCATCTGCTACCCACTGCAAGCTACTGAGTTCTATTTTGAGCCTTAACGCTAGCATGGTAATGCCCAGTCCTATGACTGTAAAGTCGGGATGTTTAAAAGGGAACCCCGATGGAAACCGAGGAACTCCTACAAAAATATGCATCTGGCATCAGGGACTTTACTGCGGTTAACCTGTGTGAAGCCAACCTGAGTCGAGTCAACTTGAGTGGGGCCAATTTGAGTCAGGCCAATCTGAGTATCGCTAATTTAGGGGGTGCAAATCTGAGTGCAGCCAATCTGAGTCATGCCAAACTAAACGTCGCCAAACTGAATGGAGCCAATCTCAGCGGGGCCAACCTCAACGGTGCTGACCTAAACGTGGCCAACTTGATCAGGGCTGACCTGAGTGACGCATCGCTGATTCAAGCGGCGATGATTCGGGCGGAACTGATCAGAGTGGAGCTCAGCAGAGCCAACCTCAGCGAGGCGAACTTGAACGCAGCCACTTTGAGAGAGGCCAAACTCAGACACGCGAATCTGGCCGGTGCCAACTTGAGCGAGGCGGATCTTACCAACGCCGAGCTGAAAGCCGCCAACTTGGAGAGGGCGACTCTCAGGGAAACGGATTTGAGGGGTGCGGATATGAGTGGGGCGAACCTGAGAAACGCAGAGCTCAGACGGGCCAACTTGTCTAAAGCTAAACTTAGAGGAGCGGACCTGAGTGGGGCAAATTTGAGATGGGCGGATTTGAGTGGGGCGACGCTAAGATGGGCGGATCTGAGCGAGGCAAAATTGAGTGGGGCCAATTTAAGAGGTGCGGACTTGAGCGGAGCTAACTTGCTCAATGCCAGCTTAGTGTACTCGGATTTAACGCAGTCAAATTTGATTGAAGTCGATTGGACAGGAGCGGACTTGTCGGGAGCCACCTTAACCGGTGCCAAAATGTATGAGGTGATGAGGTTCGGTCTGAAAACAGAAGGTTTGATCTGCGAGTGGGTTGACCTCAGCCCGAACGGCGACCGGTCTGTGACCTACCGCCTCAGCCCAGAAGAATCGAAAAAATTTTTCAATCAAACACTGCCGACCGTCCGGATTACCATCGATTCACCGCTCAATCCCGACGCTCATCTGGCTTTAGCGGTCGCTTACCATCAAATTGCTTACCACTACCCAGCCATGAGCACCCCCCCCAATATCGAAGTCAGCGGTCGCCGAACAATTATAACGTTTAGGACTAGCAGCGACACTCGATTATTTCCCACAGCTTATGTGGCAATTTTGCCCTTTAAGGATGGGGCTGTTACTCAAGATAAAATTGTCAATCTCGTGCAAATGATAGAATCACAAGATATCAGTAATCTGCTCAATCAAGCGGTTGGGAAAATCGAGGAAATAAAAAAATCAGAGACGTTCTCTAGGCTGGTTAAGAGAGAAAAGTTCTTTCTTTCTCCCACCCTGACAGTGTTAACTAACTCTGGCAACCGAACCTTGGATATCCACCACCACCTGAGTTTCGGCAAGCGCTGGATGAACACCTCTGAACTCATCGAGCTTTACCCCGGCTGTTTGGATGAAAGCCAGCAATTAGCTATCCCTCCTGTGAGTGTAATTGTTAATTTTATACAAGGCTTGCACTTGCTATCCAGTAAATTCTGAACTAAACCCTTGCTGGCTAGCCCGATCGTTTTAACCACAGAATAGAAAAGTATTGGAACGGTACCCCTGATGGAAGTTGAGGAAATCATACAAAAATATGCAGCGGGAGAAAGAAACTTTGCCGGTCTCAACCTCTGCGAGATCAACCTCAGCAGAGTCAACCTCAGTGGAGTCAATTTGAGTAATGCGCTCCTGAGTGTCGCCAATCTCAGTGGAGCCAATCTGAGCGGAGCAAACCTGAGCGGGGCAAAACTCTATGTCACCCGACTCAGTGGTGCCAATCTCAGCAAAGCCAATTTAAACGGCGCGATTCTCAATGTGGCCAACCTCGTGCGGGCTAACCTGTGTGAAGCGGAACTGATTCAAGCTTCCCTGATTCGCGCTGAGCTGATTCGAGCCGAACTGAGCAGAGCCAATCTCATCGAGGCCAACCTCAACGGTGCCGACCTCAGAGAGTCTAAACTCAAACAGGTCAACCTCAGCGGTGCCAACCTCAGTGAAGCCGACATGCGGGGCGCATCCCTGGCAGGAGCCAATTTGGAGCAAGC
>CAZJNL010000800.1:0-3198 GCA_964546515.1 uncultured Oscillatoria sp. | reverse complement strand
TTCTGGCATCTTGATGGGTGGGAGATAGGGAGAGATTGACCGGCGTGCTGCCGGATATTTATGGGTTATAATGCTCGGGATAAAGCTATCGCGGTTTTCAATTTGTGATGGTACATAGCCTGTTGAAAAATAAATGCCTGACCAAAACAAGACTGCTCACATATCTTTTCTCTTGTAGAGACGCGATTTATCGCGTCTCTCCTCTCCGAGGTGCCGCGAAAGCAAAAAATGTACCGCACTGATATGAGAAACGCTATAGCTTACCAGCGCACCCCCTGGCGTAACTCTGCTCAGGAGATGGCCGTAAAAATCAGCCTCAAAGCTTCCCCATCCCCGCTTGCGGGGAGGGGGTTAGGGGGTGGGCTTCAAATTTACTGCTGCGACAGCCGCTTCACTTGTTGTCCCCCCAAAAGCCGGTCAGCCTCCGCCAGCAGCGCCGGTATCTTATCCCCATGCGGACTTCTCGCCAAACACCGGCTCAAATCCAACTTCTCCACACCCTGAGCTCTCGCACCCGGAAACCACTGACTCCCATTCCCCAGCAAGTTGTAACGCTTCTTGCCGTACTCAATCATGTCATAAGCCAGCGCCAAATTCCTCAGCCACAAAATCACCGGAATATTAATCCCACCCGGCGTCTCTTCATGCGCCGGCAAACCGATATGCCAGCTGCGCACCCACTCTTCCCCCAGACAGGCGATGGCTCCCTTCTCCAACCTTTCCACAATCGCAGGCATTATCTCACCCGCCTTATCCAAAAGCGGCAAAGTCTTCAAATGCTCGTCAAAATCCGTTGGGCGCTCCACCCCCACCGACAGCGTGTGCACCTGCGGATGGCTCAAACAAAACAAATCATTAAACACCATCGGACTCAAAGGCTGGCACAAATCCACCAACTTTTGCGGCGGTTTATAGAGCATTCCCCCCTTATCCGAAGGGCTGATAATAAACACCCCCATATCGTGCCTCGTCGCCGCTTCTATTGCGGGCCAATTGAATTGATTGATGTAATACCAGTGCAGATTGACGTAATCAAACTGATTCGTTTCAATTGCCTTGACAATTATCTCAGTGGGTGCGTGGGTGGAAAAGCCAATAAACCGCACCTTTCCCTCATATTGCAGCTTCTGCGCCACCTCCAGACAGCCACCGGCACGGAGGCTCCAGTCCAGCAACTCCGCATTATTGATACCGTGCAGCGCCAGCAAATCAACATAATCTAACCGCAGGTTAGCCAGCGACTGCTCAAAAGTGCGCCGGAACTGCTTTGGATCTGCCATTGGCGCGACTTTAGTCTGGACAATCAGCCGGGGGCGCGGAAAAACCGGCAGAATCTTCCCCAGCTGCATTTCAGAAGTGCCGTAACCTCGCGCCGTTTCAATGTGATTGATTCCCACTTCAACAGCGCGGCGAATCGTCGCTTCCAGATTCCGCTGACTGTCCGCTGGAATTTCGGATTCCGGCACATTTTGCCACTTGTACTGATATCTCATGCCGCCGCAGGAAAACACCGGCATTTGCAATTCTGTGCGCCCAAATCTTCTGTACTGCATTATCGTGATTGTTGTGTTAGGATTTTGACCCGCAGAAGTACAAGGATAAACGCAGATGTTTCTCGTTCCCTGGCGGAGCCAGGGAATGCCAGGTTGTGAGGCTCTGCCTCATATCAAGTCCGGTGGCATCCTGATTGCAAAGCTCTTGTAGAACGCCAATCGCGTCTCTCTACAATGCCGTCGCTACCGTTCATGATATCACTTGCCAAAATAATGCTTTTTGGGTGTTTCTGGAGGCTCCGCCTCCGGATGTGCGTTCCCAGCATGAGCTGGGAACGAGAGGAATAATGGTGTTGTAGAACGCCGAATCGCGTCTGTCTCTCTACAATGCCGTTGCTATATTTCCCGCACCACCGGCTGGCCATCTTTAATTTCGCCAACCAGCACTACATTCGCGACGCCCACGAATAAGCCATTTTCCAAGACTCCGGGAATGTTATTCAAAGTCTTTTCTAGCTCAGCTGGGTCATCAATCGAGTCAAACTTGACATCTATGACGAAATTGCCCTGGTCGGTAATCACCGGCCCCGCTTTTTTCACCCCCATGCGCAATTGCGGTTTGCCGCCCAACTTTTCAATCGCCCGCATCACCGGCGTCATCGCCATTGGCAGCACCTCCACCGGCAGCAGGAACGTCGAACCCAGCTTGTCCACCAGCTTGGAACTGTCCACCACCACGATAAACTGCTCAGCCAGCGAATCCACAATTTTCTCGCGGGTGTGGGCAGCGCCGCCGCCTTTTATCAAGTTTTTATTCGGATCTACTTCATCCGCGCCATCAATGGCCACATCAATACGGTCAACATCATTGAGCGTCACCAGCGGAATCCCGTACTGCTTTGCCAGCACTTCCGCTTGAAAAGACGTCGGAATGCCCTGAATGTCTTTTAAATCGCCGGTTTTAAGGCGCTCACCGAGGTACTGAAGGGCATACGCCGTCGTTGACCCCGTGCCCAGCCCCACAATTGTGCCCGATTGCACCCGGTCTGCAGCCGCCTTACCGACTTGCTGCTTCATCACCGTAACCGGGTCTGCTGCTGTGGTCATAACCAAAACTCCTCCGCAAATACTATGGTGCCAGGAATGCTAAGGTTTAGTTTAGTATTTTCGGGCACCTTTACTGACTTCACCGGCACCAGATGGCCCGATTTTCTCTGGATTTGGACTGTAAAACGACCGCTGCCACCAGCTGCAACGCTCTGCTCGCTATAGTTTGACTAAATTTCTCCCCATCTAAAATCCAAAATCTAAAATCCTTGCATCCCAAATCGATATGGCCCCACCCTCGGAAAATCAAGAACAGCAGCACCCCCAGGCTCATACGGATGGCGCGATTGTCGAAAGCCTGCTCAAACAGGACCCGACCGATTTAAACCTCGCCGAGCTAGCGCGGCTGCTGATTCGCTATCGCGGCTTTCCCGGTGCCAGAGATATCCAGGACAACTTGCAAAAAACTCTCCAGCGCTGGAGCTTGACAGAAGAAGAACTTTATGCTAAGACTCGTGTCATTCACGCTGCCGGTCGGGTGTACAAAGGTCGAGACAAGAAAGCAGAGGAAGAGGATTAGAGTTAGGATCGTCCCATTTTTGTAAATCCATCTCTTGTAGGACAGGCGTCTCGCCTGTCCTTGTCAGGTGTTTTTTGG
>CAZJNL010000799.1:0-3211 GCA_964546515.1 uncultured Oscillatoria sp. | reverse complement strand
CAACCGAAACCCTTCCCGAGGTAAGCTTAGAGACTGTTTATAAAGAAAAGTAAAGGAGCCAGAAACCGGGGGCGGCCAGGGGGGGCCGCCCCTACAGTCGGTGGGCCATTACAGGGCGGCCACGGGGGGCCGCCCCTATATTTGCAAAAGAAACCCGGTTTCTCACCCCCCGGCGGTCTTAACAATTGTTTAGAAACAGTCTCTTAGAAGGTGGGTTTTTTCACAGATCTCCCACCGCAAGGGTGGGGTGCGGGATCGCCGGCTGTGAGAATCATCGAGAAGCCGCCGGTAACGCACCCTACTTCTGTGGAGAACGGATGCTTTTGGGCTGGCGCTTTTCAGAAATTGGCGGTGCCGGTGAAAAAATACTTCTACCGGGCGGTGGCACCTGACAAAAAATATGATAATAGCACAAGTCCCAAGTCTGGTACTTGCGCTTGTAAGAAATTTGCGGGATTGAGACCCTGGAGCAACAGGTGTCAATTGTCTCCCGATTGCTAGGGATTTGCCATTTGCCTAAAACTTGATCTATAATGGTAGAATCCAACCCTGGAGAACAAAATATATGTCTGAGAAGGAAAAGCAAAGTTTGCAGCCAGAGGCAGTTCCTTTCTTCGCCCGCTTCCTGGAAGGGCAAGGCACTGAAGAACTGTCTGACGAAGAGATGCAAGCCATAGCCGGTGGCAAAACGCGGAAGTACCCATCTGACGGTGATGAGATGATGACGACGCAGAAGTACCCATCTGACGGTGATGAGACGTTGCACTGAAGTACCCCTCTGACGGTGATGAAGCGTAGCTTCTCGAATAACAGCGTTCCGGGAGCCGGCTGCCCCGACTGGCGCACGCGCCGCTGCGGGCGAAAACCGGCTTCCTTAATGATTATCTCCTTGAGGCAGCAGTGCGGAGCAGGCGCTTCGCCAAGGAAAGAAATTGCTCTTTCTTAGTTTGAGAGTTGCCCGATTTTGATTTAGCCACTGCTGCCCCCAACCCAAACTTGCAACTGTTCTAACGTATTGTACTGTCCGACCGGCAGCCGGCGCGGCGCAGAACACAGCCATGCTTTTGGACTAGCGCTTTTAAGACTTTTGGGTGACATTACCTAGCTAAAAATGCCTGTCATAGCCGGTGGCGCTGAGATGGTGACGATGAAGGCTCCATCTGACAACGAAGAAGGCGGTGTTCATACGATGAAGTACCCCTCTGACAACGAGGATGGCGGTGTTCAGACGCGGAAGTACCCATCTGACAAAGATGAGGATGTGAACGTGACGCTGAAATACCCATCTCACGGTGATGACTGCGAGCTGAAATAACACATAGCTTATGATAAGTATTCCACCCAACTCGATATAACCGGCATGCCGAGAGACGCTGTTTTACTGCTCACCCACAGTGGCGATTACTTCACAATTGACAGAGTGGCAGAAGCCCTCTCGCGACGGGGCGCAAAACCCTTTCGTTTCAATACAGATCAATTTCCCGCAGCGGTGCGACTTTCCGCCCGGTTCAGCATTTCCGGGCTGACTCACCGGCTCGAAGAAGGCGAGCAATCTCTCGCAAGCGAAGAAGTGCGCTCCGTCTGGATGCGCCGACTTTGGCAGCCAAATCTCCCCAGCGAACTCGCCCCAAAATTCCGCGAGTCGTGCGCCAGAGAGTCGCGAGCTGCCCTAGAAGGTTTTTTAGACAGCCTCAGCGAAGCCCTCTGGGTGGATGACTTGCAGGGGATTTCCGAGGCGGAAAACAAGCAGCGCCAGCTGAGAGTTGCCAGAAAAGTCGGCTTGCGAATCCCCCGCACCCTCGTCACCAACCACCCGCAAGAAGCGCGGTCGTTTTTCCAAGAAGTCGGGGGAAAAATGGTTGCCAAACTCCTGACTCCCCTTTCATACAGCATGGAAGGCTCCTCCTTCTTTCTCTACACCAGCGCCGTCAGAGAACAAGACTTGGCTGAGGCGGAGTCGCTGCGCTACAGCCCGATGGTTTTCCAAGAGCAAATCCCAAAGCGAAGGGAATTGCGGGTGGTGTTTGTGGCGGGAAACCTGTTTGTCGGGGCGCTCGACGCCTCTCGCTATTCCGCAACCGCAACCGATTGGCGGCGAGCCAAAGCAGAGGAGTGCGTCTGGGAGCAGGCAGAACTTCCCAGTCAAGTTGCCGGTTGCCTCAATGCCTTCATGGCAGAATTTGGGCTGCACTTTGGAGCCTTTGACTTCATCGAGACGCCAGACGGTGAATATGTCTTCCTGGAAGTTAACCCCACCGGCGAGTGGGGGATGATCGAGCGAGATTTGGGCTATCCGATTTCTGACGCCATCGCCGGCGCACTGCTAGCATAGAGAGCACATACTGATATGACAGTCTTAATCATTACCCACAGCAAAGACAACGAAAGTATCCCGATAGTGATAAATGCCATAGAGGAGCGCGGCGGAAAAGCGTTTCGGTTCGACACAGACCGGTTTCCCACCGAAGTGCGGCTCGATTTATGCTATAGCGGGGGAAAAGAGCAGCTAACTCTCGCTTCCGAGTCCGGAGATCTCAATCTGAACGACGTATCCGCCGTCTGGTACAGGCGGATTAGAATTGGGGCTCGCATTCCCGCCACAATGGACGCCCAACTCCGAGACGCATCCATACAGGAATCGCGGGCGACTGTTCAGGGTGCCATTGCCAGTATTAAAGCATTTCACCTCGATCAAGTGCCGAATATCCGCCGTGCGGAAAACAAACAGCTGCAGCTGCAAGTTGCGCGAGAGCTGGGGTTAGACATCCCCCGCACCCTGATAACAAACAATCCAGAGGCGGTGCGGAAATTCGCCAAAGAGTGTGAGGGGGATTTGATAGTAAAGATGCTCTCCTCCTTTGCCATCTACGAAGGGGGAAAGGAAAAAGTTGTGTTCACCAACCGGCTCAAACCGGAGGATCTTGACAGTCTCGACGGATTGCGCTACTGCCCGATGACCTTTCAGGAAAAGGTTCCCAAGGCGCTGGAACTGCGCGTGACAGTTGTCGGGAAACAGGTATTTGCCGCCGCGATTGACTCCCAGAAAAACCAGCGAGCGCAAGAGGACTGGCGGCGGCAGGGGCTGGTTATGATAAAAGACTGGGAGCCTTACACTCTCCCCGAAGACGTGGCGAGAAAACTGCTGGATCTGACGCAGCATTTCGGCTTGAATTATGGAGCGATAGATGTTATCCTCACCCCTGACGGGCGT
>CAZJNL010000798.1:0-3223 GCA_964546515.1 uncultured Oscillatoria sp. | reverse complement strand
AGGAACGTCCCCACTGACTCCAGTCCAGCCTCCTCCAAAACAGCGGTATCCAGAGCGCTACTCAAGAAAACCGGCAAATTCTCCTGCTCTGCTAGCTTGCAAGCTTCCGGATTGGTGTCAATAATCACCACCGATTCTCCCCGTTCCTTAAACAAACGAGCAATCAGCCGGCTCAACGGATTCGACCCGACAATCACCGCGCCGGTTGCCGTTTTGGAAGTAATCCGCAGCAACTTAGCCACCGCTCCAGCGGTCAGCCCCTGCACAAACACCGTCATAATAATTGTTAGGAAGACGAGGGCTTTAATCGAATCCCCCCCAGTTATTCCTCGCTGGGTGAGCAAAATTGCAAACAGAGAAGACACCGAAGCCGAAACAATCCCCCGGGGAGCAATCCAGCAGACAAATAGCTTTTGCCGCCAGTTCAGCCCGCTGTTCCAAGTGCAGGCCCACACGTTAATCGGGCGCACGACAAACATTAGCGCCAAAACCGTTAAAACACTTCCCCAACCCAAGGCGACGATACTAGCCAAAGACAGGTCAGCTGCCAGCAAAATAAACAGCACAGAAACGGCTAGAATAGTAAGCTGACCTTTAAACCGGCGCAACAAGCGCTCCTCTGGCAGAGAGGCCGACCGCAGCACTAAACCGGCCACCACTGTAGCCATCAGTCCCGACTCGTCGCGGATTTCTTGCGCCAGACCGAACAGCCCCCACAAGCAGGCTAAAACGACGAGATTTTTCAGATCCTCGGAGAGAAATTCGGCTTTTTTGAGGAAAAAGCCAATTGCCGCACCGCCGGCAGCCCCAATAGCGCTGCCAATCCCCAGACGGAGACTCAACCCCAAAATCAGCTTCAGAGGATCGGCGTTGCCATTCAAAATAATATCCAGCACCAAAACCGCCAGAATCGCCCCTACCGGATCGATTAAGACGCCTTCTCCTTCCAGCAAGGTGGCGACTTGTTTTTCCACCTGCACCTGTTTGAGAAGTGGCCCAATTACAGTGGGGCCGGTGACTACCACCAAAGAAGCGTAGAGAAAGGCAATTGGCCAGGGAAATTCGCCCAGCCAGTGAGCCGCCATCCCACCGCCAATCAGGGTGATCAGCGTTCCGATAGTGACTAAATTGCGCAGACTCCCCGAAACTTTTCCCAAGTTTCGCAGTTCTAGATTCAGCCCCCCCTCGAACAGAATCAGCGCCACCGAGAGGGCCACTATTACCTCCAGACCTTCCCCCAAAAGGTCTGGATGCAGCCAGCCCAAGCCATCATGGCCTAATAAAATGCCGAACAGCAATAAGAAGACAATGCTCGGGACTTTCAGGTAGTCCGCCACAACTTGAGCACCAATGCCTGCAATGACGGTGAGAACCATCAGCAGGGTAATATTAAAAGGTTCTTCCATAAGCGTGATTTTCGCAGGCTGTGCGGGAGGGAGCAATTCCCTCACGGTGATCATTTCTGAGCAAAAGCTGTCCCGACTGACAGGTGGCTGCAGAATTGGCCATAGCTAGACAGCAGATTGACAAGCAACAACTTTAACAAAAATTAACTGTTAGCGGGGACGCTGATGGCAGAAAATAGTAAGAGCAACGTTTAGCGGATGGGGGCCTGAATCTAAAAACACCTCCAAAGCTTGATAGGATAAACCAGCTTGCCTGCACGGCTCAGTTGGAGCGCAACAGGCCCTAATCAAACCAGGATAGCACAGCCTATTCAGTTGGATTGTGCCGCTAATAACCGTTCAGGCGTCTGGCAGAGACAGCGATTGCCTTGCAACGCCCCAGATACAGCTGAGTTTAAAAATTCTCGGGCTCGCGCCCGCAAAAAGCACGCCTGCATGCGTCTCACTGTTTCAGTAGCAGGTAATACAGCTGCCCCGTCGAGCCGGTGACACCGGCACGCTCGCCGGCTTTCTGGCCAGTCCCCATGAAATAATCGACGCGACCGGCCCCTCTAATAGCGCTGCCAGTGTCCTGGTCGAGCACATAGCGGCTGACAGCACGCTGCTGTATCTGCCCTGCAGCATTGTGATAGGGCAGTTTCGCCCGCACCAGGGCTAGGGCACCGGGAGGCATCAAAGATTTATCGGTGGCGATCGAGCGATCTGCAGTCACCGGCACCTCAATGCTGCCGATTGGTGGGGTGCCGTTGGTGTCGCGGAAGAAGATAAAGCGGTTGTTGCGCGGCAGATACTCACTCAGCTGCGCCGGATACTTGCGGAAATAGTCGATCAGAACCGGCAACGTCAGCCCGTCCAGCTTTAATTCCCCATCTAGGGCTAGCTCTCGCCCGATGCTGGTGTAGGGGTAATCGGTGCCGCCGGCGTATCCCACCGTCATCAAGCTGCCGTCAGTCAGCTGCAGTTGAGCCGAGCCTTGGATTTGAACCAGAAACGCTTCCAGCCGGTCGCGCAGCCAAACCAATTCTAGCCCCCGCAGGGGGCCGCGAGATGCCTGCAAACTGTCTTTCCCTTCCAGTTCGGCGCGAGTCGGGTGGGGTTTGGGCCATTTCTCGAAGTCCGGCGGGCGGCGGTACAGGGGATAGCGGTACTCAGCCGTGGGGACGGGGCTGGCAGCGTAGATGGGCACATAGTAGCCGGTGAAAAAGACTTCTCCCTCGCCGTCGCTGCCGGACGACTGGTAAAATACAAACTCCCGCTTCACAGCGGCTTGCAGTTCTGCCGGCGAGCCAGAGGAACTCACCAGAAAGCGAAACCGTTCCAAACTCTTTCTGACGCGCTCTCGCGTAATGTCTGCCGCCGGATACTGCTGATAAGCTTTTGCAGCAGCCGGCGTCTCCAGATACCGCAGGCTGTTGTCAATAGCAGCCAACAGCGCCTGCCGGTCTCCCGGCTGACCGGCTTTGTCCCAAAGTTGGTCATCTAGACCGAGGATATTCCCCCTCTCCAGACTGTCCGGATTGACGCGCTGCAGCGGCACGCTAGCGTGAGCGCTCAACTGCGGAGTTCCCAGGACAACTCCCAAAGTGAGGATAGCCATTGCTAGCTTCTCTATCATTCTTCGTCGTATGTGGGTCGGTCTACGCTAGAAGTGTAGACCGGCTGCACCCGAATAGCAAGAACGGAGGATGGACGCACAACCATGTACTCGCCCTGAATGTTCTTGATGGGTACGCTGATGAAGTCGTTGGAATTGGATTTCGGCACTAACTCGCTAGCGTACCACTTCTGAAACTCTTGAATGGTCTGGAACTGCACTT
>CAZJNL010000797.1:0-3224 GCA_964546515.1 uncultured Oscillatoria sp. | reverse complement strand
ATTAGCTATCTCAAAGGTACAGTGGCGGGGATTCACCGAGTCACCGGCAATCGCGTCACCCTGATCCTGGAAGTCAACCAGATCGGCTACGAGTTGCAAATCCCGCCCCGCATGGAGCGCGATCTGCCCACCGGCGAGTCGGTCCAGGTTTTCACCCACCTGCAAGTGCGCGAGGAGCAGCCGGTGCTCTATGGCTTTGCCTCAGCAGCTGAGCGAGACTTGTTTCGCCTACTGGTGAGCGTCAGCGGCGTAGGCGCACAGTTGGCCATTTCCCTCTTGGACACTCTGGGACTGCAAGATTTAGTCGGGGCGATCGTCACCGGCAACACCCGCCTGCTGGCTTCAACCCGGGGGGTGGGCAGCAAAACAGCAGAGCGCATCGCCCTAGAACTGAAGAGCAAACTGGCTCAGTGGCGGAGCGAAATTTTTCCACTCGCGCCGGTGCCGGTTGTCAGCTCGCCGGCGCTGCACTCTGACGTTGAGATCACCCTGCTAGCGCTGGGGTACACCAGCAGCGAGGTGATGCAGGCGCTGATCGCTTTGAGTTCTGACCCCAGTTTGTCAAAGAACCCTGACGCCTCAGAGTGGATTCGAGCCGCCATCACCTGGTTGAGCCGGTGAGAGTGGGGGCATGGGGCATGGCCCAATGTCCCATGCGATGATGCCCCCTAACCCCTACCCCCTACCCCCTAACAAGCCGGCATAACTGTGGTAAGATGAGAGATCGCTAAATTCATGTCGATAAAAAAGTAACTACAGCAATGGCCCTGACACAGCAGCGCAAACACGAAATCATGGCTCAGTACCAGATTCACGAAACCGACACCGGCTCGGCGACCGTGCAAGTCGCGGTACTCACAGAACGAATCAACCGGCTCAGCGAACACCTGAAAACGAATCAGAACGACCACGCCTCCCGAAGGGGATTGCTGAAAATGATTGGTCTGCGCAAGCGTCTGCTCTCCTACATCCTGCAGGAAGACGAACAGCGCTATCGCAACTTGATCGGTCGCCTGGGCATTCGCGGTTAACACAGCTACTATGTCACCAGACCCCCAACGCCAGCGCCTCCCCTTTGAGCCGTCTTCCAATCGCAAAAAATCTCCCAAAAACCGCCCAGAAGCCTCACCGGCAGCCGAAAAGGGTGAGGAAGAAGGTCGGCTGAAAAAGGAAGAAATGGCCATTCCAGATGCGGTCAGCAAACGCATGATCGCAAGGATGGCTCTATTGTGTGGCGTACCCACGGCTTTGGGTATCTGCACATTTATTGCCAGCTATATCATCGTCAGCAATGAATTCTTCAAGCTGCCCAACGTAGCAGTTGTGCTCGTGAGCATGGGCTTTTTCGGTCTGGGCGTATTAGGGCTGAGCTACGGGGTACTCTCGGCATCGTGGGATGAAGAGATACCCGGTAGCAAGCTGGGCTGGAAAGAGTTCACCACCAACTTGGGACGCATGCGGTCAGCTTGGCAGTCAAGAAAGTCCTCCTAGGGATTTTTAGATTGGTTTCAGATTTGAGATTTTAGATTGGCGAGACAATCCAAAATCCCCCCCTCTTGAACTTTCCTGTTAAGGGGGGAATCTAAAATCCCAAATCGACACTCTGACAGCCGGCCAGGGCGGGCTGTTAAAAAGGGGCTATTTCACCGGAAGTCCGCTGGCGTCAAGCGTAACGGCCAGCAAGATTCCCGGTTTCTGTCCGGTGGGAGACAGACTTTTGAAATAGCCCCAGCTGTTAGAGAGTGCGCAAAAAGCAACGAAATCAGGTAATTTAAGATGATAATTGTCATGAAAAGCGGCTCTCCAGAGGTGGAGATTGACCGCATAAACTCTGAACTCGCAACCTGGGGTCTGACTCCTGAAAAAATTGTCGGGAAGCACAAGGTTGTGATCGGTCTGGTGGGGGACACGGCTGACCTCGAGCGAGAGCGGCTGCAGAAAATCAGCCCCTGGATAGAGGCGGTGCTGCGGGTGGAGCAGCCCTTTAAGCGGGTGAGTCGGGAGTATCGCCACGGGGAAGCGAGCGAGGTGGTTGTGCCCACGCCGAATGGGCCGGTGGCGTTTGGGGAGAACCACCCCCTGGTCGTGGTGGCGGGACCTTGTTCGGTGGAAAATGAAGAGATGATCGTCTCGACGGCACTGCGGGTGAAAGCAGCCGGTGCCAAATTCCTCAGAGGCGGTGCCTACAAGCCTCGCACTTCGCCCTATGCGTTCCAAGGTCACGGCGAAAGTGCTCTGAACTTGCTGGCTGCGGCGCGAGAAGCCTCGGGGCTGGGGGTGATTACGGAATTAATGGATGCCGCTGACTTGGAAGTCCTGTCGGAAGTGGCGGATGTTATCCAGATCGGTGCCCGCAACATGCAGAATTTCTCTCTGCTCAAGAAAGTGGGTGCGCAAAATAAGCCGGTGCTGCTGAAGCGGGGCATGTCGGCGACGATTGAAGATTGGCTGATGGCAGCTGAGTATATTTTGGCGGCGGGGAACCCGAATGTGATTCTCTGCGAGCGGGGAATTCGCACCTTTGACCGGGAATACACGCGCAATACCCTGGATTTGGCGGCAGTGCCGGTGCTGCGGCGCTTGACTCACTTGCCGATTATGATTGACCCCAGCCACGGTACGGGCTGGGCTGAGTATGTGCCGGCAATGGCAATGGCGGCTATCGCTGCCGGTGCGGACTCGCTGATGATCGAGGTTCACCCCAACCCCTCCAAGGCCCTCTCCGATGGCCCGCAATCCTTGAAACCAGACCAGTTTGACCGGCTGATGCAGGAACTGGCTGCGATTGGCAAAGCTGTGGGCCGGTGGCCGCAACCTGTCCCCGCTCTGATTTAATTTCCCGCAGGCATCGCCAGAATCTCCCCACAAGCCCATTGACAAATTTTCAAGTTTGTGCTATGCGAGAAAGGGGCGGGTGCCCGTTCGCTGTCGCGCCGAGTCTGTGCGGCGTGCGTAGAGCTTGCTCCACTCGCCGGCGACCTGAGTGGGTTTGAGCTTCAAGGTTTTGGCGATTGCCTCAACGGGCAGGCCGGCTTTGAGCTGCCAAGCAGGCGCTGCACCGGCGTCAGGCTGTGGCAGTATTGCTGCCACTGTGCCGGTGCCTTCCCCGGGCTGTGTTCGGTTAGGGAAGTCTGCACGCCAGGTGGCGACTAACTCGGGCTGTATTTTGAAGGCAAAAACCCGAATGGCGTGGGAGCTGATTTTTTCTCGCAGCCGGTAGACTT
>CAZJNL010000796.1:0-3232 GCA_964546515.1 uncultured Oscillatoria sp. | reverse complement strand
GGAATCATTTTCAGTACCAGCCAAATTCCCACCGGCACTATCAGCAGGTCATCCAGATATCCGATAACGGGTATCAGATCGGGAATCAGGTCGATGGGACTGAAAGCGTAAGCGACAACCCCAGCAGCCAGCAGCCGAGCGTACCAAGGCACTTGGGGGTGTTTGCTCGCCAGATAAATTGCATAAGTTTCTTTTTTTAGTTTCTTGGCAAATTGTTTCAGTGACTGCATGGCGGTGCCCGCATGTTTTTTCTGATGCCATCCTATCAGCAATCGCCTTTCCGGAGGAGCCTTGAGGAGTCGGTGAGCAAAAAAAAGCCACCACCCATAACCTCACAGCCCTGTCCTGATGAAAAATGCGCTGATTGAACTGTCAGCTACGCCAGCGGCTGAACCTCAACCGGCGCAGAAGTCAACCGATTGTGAGAATCAGTCGTTTAAGACTGCAGTTTCTTCAACCGGAGGTTGGACAGGTTGAAGACCGGCAACGCTAGCGCCGCGATACTTGAGCCCGACAGCCGGTTGAACCGCAACAGCATTTTTCAGCTGGTGAGTTCTCCAAACCTGACCCCGGTATTTTCCTGTTACCTCACCCTCAGACACTTCAACGGCGGGAGGAGTTGGTTCGTAGTTGACTCCGCGATAGCTGAGTTTTATCTTCTGGTCTTCCTGCTCAGACTGGACGGTCTGCTGGCGTGGCGGCGAGAGTCGTTTATTGCTGAGCAAGACAAGCGCGAGCAGCAATAGCTGGATTGGCCACGGCGCTAAGACCAAACTCAATACTAAGCTGACAATTAAAATTGCGGCGGCGAGATAAGCAATTTCGTCAGCAGATTTTTTCAATATATAGGCCACTGTCAGGGCAATTACCAGTGGTATCGTGAAGCTCCAGGGCATACCTATCACCTCTGCGCTACAAGTACAAGCGTCTGTATAAGTATATGCTCTCGTGCTGCTAAAAAAAAGGGTGCTCTCAACATTTATCCCGAAAGGCTGTAACGCGCCTCTATAGTAAGGTTTTCAGCTGAAAGCGGGACACTTGGGAAGAAGGCGGCAGGGAATTATGTAACAGATGTTACTAAAGGATGGGGGAGAGCGGGAGAAACTCTCATTTTTCTTCCTGAGAGCCGGCCAGAAAGGCCCGACGCCACTGTCTAGGAGCTGTGCCACTTGGCCCGCTTAGTCTGGCAATTCTAACAGCTAGTCAGCAGATAGGTTGCGTTGCAACGCACCCTACTACTTTTTCTCCCAGTAGTGCCACACCCACCCAGCCAAAACACACCCACAAATGGGTAATAAAATCAGTGAGATAACCAGTTTGGCAACAAACAACTGTCTGAGAAGTGGCGACGAAAGCACCCGCTAAGCGCGAAAAACCGTTGTCTGTAAGAGTGGTTAAGACCGCATAACAGAGGCCGGTTGGAATTCCCCAGAGTAAAATTCCATAGTCTAAAACGTAGCGGAACTTCCCCAACATTCTGATTTTTGCCCATTTTTGTCTCTGCTTCGGATTCATGGCAGCGATTCCTTTCCGACGAGACTCTCATTTATTAGCGCCACCAACGCTCTACTGTCACAGCGTTATTAACGCAGGCTCCTATCAATTTCGGTTAAATACTTATACTTTGTGAGAGCCTTGGTGCGGGGTATCTCTCTCTTGTAGAGACGCGATTTATCGCGTCTTATCGCATCTGGTTATCCCTCTTATCGCGTCTGGTTATCGCGTCTGGTTATCGCGTCTGGGATTATCTGGGAGCGGAGGAGAGAAATTAATTATAAGCAATTAAACGAATTTGATATAATACTCTCAGAGCAGCGCCACGCAGCAGTCCTGGTGACAGAAACCGCCTGCTTCTGCAGTTTTGTTACCGGCACGGCACGCGGATTAACTTGACTGATATTGTCGCACCAGTGTCATATCACGTCCGGTGCCACTGTTGTTCGTGTGGCAGATGGGAGCGGCCTCATTCATATTCTTCCCTGTGGGGGGGCGGGTTTATAAATATTCTCGGCTTTCCCGATACATTCCTAGTGAACCCGCCCCTACAAGCTTTTATATACAAAACAGATGCGAGCCGACATTATATCAAAGGTCGGCAGCAGCCTGCATATTGTCGTTCCCAGGCGCTCACGAGAGAGATGGAGGCCGCAGCCCACTTATAAATGTCGTTCCCAGCTCATGCTGGGAACGAGAAAAAACGAGAGAAACGAGAGAAAATTAGGCCGGCCGACTGCTAGCCTACTGAGGCGGAAAGCTGTTGAGTCAGCGCGTCTTTCAGCAGCTGCGCCTTGTCAGTTTGCTCCCACGGCAGATCCAGATCCGTGCGCCCCATGTGGCCATAAGCCGCAACGTCTTGGTAGAAGCGACCGCCGCGCTCAGCCGGCAGCCCGCGCAAGTTAAAAGCCTGGATAATCCCAGCCGGACGCAGTTCAAAATGCTCTTTGACCGCTTCCAGCAGCCGGTCTTCGTCCACCTTGCCGGTGCCGAAGGTTTCAATCATCACGCTCACCGGCTTGGCCACCCCAATCGCGTAACTCAGCTGCACTTCGCACTTGTCCGCCAGCCCAGCCGCGACAATATTTTTAGCCACATACCGGCAAGCGTAAGCAGCGCTGCGGTCTACCTTGGTGGGGTCTTTGCCGGAAAAGGCACCGCCGCCGTGGCGGGAATAACCGCCGTAGGTGTCTACAATAATTTTGCGACCGGTGAGGCCAGAATCGCCTTGGGGCCCGCCGATGACAAATTTGCCGGTGGGGTTGACAAGAAAGCGAGTTTGTGCGTCTGGCTTGACGGCGATGTCTGCAAACACCGGCAGCACCACAGCTGTCCACAGGTCTTCCTTAATCTTGGCTTGGACAGCTGCCTCATCGGAAATTTCCCCAATCGTGGCGGTGTGCTGGGTGGAAATCAGGATGGTGTCGATGCCGACGGGACGCCCTTCTTCGTAGGCGATGGTGACTTGGGTTTTGCCATCCGGGCGCAGGTAAGGCAGTTCGCCAGTTTTTCGCACTGCAGCCAGCCGGCGAGCGATGCGGTGGGCGAGACTGATCGGTAGGGGCATCAGTTCGGGGGTTTCGTTGCAGGCGAAGCCGAACATCAGCCCTTGGTCGCCGGCACCAATGGCATCGAGGGGATCGGCGCTGGTGTCTCGACCGACGCCTTGGGCGATGTCAGGGGACTGTTCGTCCAGCGCCACCAAAACGGCGCAGCTGTTGGCAGAAAAGCCGTTTTC
>CAZJNL010000795.1:0-3234 GCA_964546515.1 uncultured Oscillatoria sp. | reverse complement strand
AATGTGGCCAAAAATAGGCTGGAAAACAGGCAACACCTGGACGCGCTACCCGAAGGAGTTTACTTGGAACCTGACGGCACCGCGCGGTCATTTGCCCCTCTCCAACCAGTTGCGGGGAGTGCGGGCGATGGAAAAGTTGCTCTCTCACCCGGCTTGGAGTTCAACCTAACCTGCCAGCCGGCGCAGCATGGTCGTCACGCACCCGACGACTTGTTTGGATTAACGACAATTAACCCAGCCATCTGACCGCACCTGTGTTCGCGCCCCACCTCAGTTGGGAAAAATGTATGTAAGTCAACGCCGCCCTAAAGTAGAGCGAGCCCGTGACTGCGTTTCTGCAGCAGGACAAAAGAGCGCGAGTCAATGTAGAGAGCGAACATGTACGGTCTCTACAACATCCCCCTCGTCCCCTTTGGACAGGTTTGAAGTGGATTTTGTCCACAATTGTGGACAAAATTGTTTCTCTCCTGTGAAGTCCACCGTTGAAATGCGTCAGTCCTGTACGGTCGGCTAACAACCCCAGGCAAGGGGAAACAGCACGCCCGTAGCAGCAGCGCTGCGTGGCTGCCCGCCACAGGGGCTCCGCATGCGTAGCCCCTACTGTTACCGGTCGGTTCACCTGTGGCGCATCCTCAGGGCGTGCCGGAGGGCAGCTCCCGGGGGGCCTGCGCTTACGCCGGCATGAAACTCACTCAGGGTGCGGCACCTGCTCCTGCGGAGCCGGTGCGCTAACGAAGCTGCTCGCTCAAGAGCAACGCGAGGCGCTTAACAGGCAGGACAGACTCCCCTGCAAGCCTGAAACAATGTTTGTAATGGTTGTAGACCGCCACCCAAAACTGCTATGATAGCACCCGAAAACAAAGAAATTGGTTGTCTTGATGATTTGGCAGAGGCAGCACGAGAAGAGCAGCGCCTGCTGGCACTGGCTGAATCGGGCCTGCTAGAAGCACAAAAGGTGCCGGTCTTCGAGGAAGCAACTCAAGCTGCAGCTGACTTTCTGGAAACACCTATCTGCATCGCCGGACTGTTGGACAAAGACCGGCACTGGCTGAAGGCAGCTGTGGGAATGTCCGATCTCGGCCAGATGACTCAGCTGCCGCCTCCGTGCCAGATGAAGCGCAGTGAATCCTTCTGCGCCCGAGTGGTGGAGAGCGGCCAGGTTTTGGCCATACGCGATACAGCAGCCCATCCAGCTTTCTCCCATCTTTCCTTAGTGCAGGAGTACGGCATCCGGGCTTATTTGGGAGTGCCGCTGCTCACTGAGGATGGCCATTGCCTGGGGGCGCTCGCCGTTATGGATCTAGCACCTCGCACCTTTACCCGCAAACAAATTCAATTTTTAGAACTGACCGCCCGCTGGAGCATGAGTGAGTTTGATCGCCAGCAGCTGAAATCAAGCTTGTCGGTCAGGCATCTCGCCACTCAGCTGCTTGGAGACAGCCACCAACCCACCCCACCGGTCCCCCAATCGCCTCTGCTCAACCCAGTTAAAGCCGAACTGCTGACTCACCTGATGCAGGATCTGCGCACTCCCCTGACTTCAGTTATGGGGATGACCAGCGTACTCAGCCGTGGAATTTATGGCCCTTTGACCAACAAACAGAAAGAGTACCTGGGCATTATTAACGACAGTGGCCGGCACTTGCTGTCCCAGGTAGAGGCTATTTTGGCCCTGGAAAAACTCTCCGACAGCAGCCTCGCTGTGCACCAAACAGCCACAGACATTGAAATGGTCTGCCAGCAGGTGATCAATGCCTTGGAACAAGATGCCAGCCGGCGAGAGCAAGAAATTCGCTTATCCGTAGAGCCTGGGAATCGCATTTGGGTGCTGGATAAAATTAAAGTCCAGCAGCTGCTCTATCACCTGGTTTTCAGCGTCATTCAAGCCGCCACCCCAGGCGGAATTATTCGCATCCATGTCTGTCGCAAATTAACCGGGCTCAACATTGCGGTTTGGGTTTCCCACCCCTGGTTGGGAGAAGGTATTCCCCTCGCCGAGCTCTCCTCGTGCTCCCTATCCCTGCCCTCCCTGCCAAACCCTGACGCCGCACCCCCCGACAGCAGCGACTTGCTAGCGCCCGAAGAACTTTCGGATCTGCCCCACAAGTCAGATAACGGACACGCGCCGGCCCAGTCCAGTTTGGGTGTCCTGGTTGAGCCAGAAACATTCGCGCCGGCAAAATGTCAATTTCTGGCGGCTCTTCGCTCTCGCGAATCTCTGGGGCTATTGCTCAGCTGTCTGCTGGCGGAAATACAGGGGGGAGACATCACCATTCAAGGCTCCTCCGAGTCCGGGTATCGATATACCGTCACCTTGCCACAGCTTTAAGCTGGCAGCTAGGGGCCCTAAAGCTAGCCGGTATCGGGGGATATTGCACTCGATTATCCCCTAATCCCCTAATCCCGGCTCATCGGAAGCAAAATTTTATGCCGGTGGAAAAATTGACAGGACGCCTTTCTTCCTGTTAAACAGCTTGCCAAGTCGTTTTGAAGGATAATGACGTATGGCTTGTGCCTTACGCCACATCGATTGTTTTTCCGACCTAGCAGGCAGTCCATGAACTCTGTTTGGCAACAGTTAACTCTAGAAAATTTTTCCCTGTACCGGTGGCAAGATGCCAGCTTCTTCTATCGTTTGCTGGGGGACCCCCTGCGAGCTTGGCGAAAGGGCAGCTTGGCGCTGCAGTGGGGCGATGCCATTGCGGGGCTGATCGTTAGTCTGGTGTTCGCTCTGGCTCCTTTTGTGTCTAACGATCTGGTGGGCGTCTTGCTGATTGCCTGCGCTTGCTTTTGGCTGCTGCTGACGCTCTCTGACGAGCCGAGCACCGGCATTACTCCTATTCACTTGCTGGTGTTGCTGTACTGGAGTATCGCTACGGTGGCGACGGCGCTGTCGCCGGTGAAGAAAGCGGCGCTCACCGGCTGGAGCAAGCTGACGCTCTATTTGCTGCTGTTGGCGCTGATGGCGAGGGTGCTGCGCTCGCCCCGCATCCGCTCTTGCTTAATTGCGCTCTATTTGCACGTTTCTGTGATTGTCAGTGTCTACGGGATGCGCCAGTGGTTTTTTGGGGCAGAAGCGCTGGCAACCTGGACAGATCCGGAATCTCCCCTGGCTAAAACGACGCGGGTTTACAGCTATTTGGGCAACCCCAATCTCCTGGCTGGGTATCTGGTGCCGGCGATTGCTTTCAGTATTGCGGCTATTTTTGCTTGGCGCAACTGGGGTGCGAAAGC
>CAZJNL010000794.1:0-3240 GCA_964546515.1 uncultured Oscillatoria sp. | reverse complement strand
TTTCAGCAACGTGCCGTCTGGTTTCCAGAGTTTCACCGTCTTGTCCGCACTCGCTGTGGCAATCGTTTTGCCGTCCGGGCTGAAACTTACTCCCCAAACCAAATCTCCATCCTTTTGGAGAGTTTTTAGCAACTTGCCGTCTGACTTCCAAAGTTCGACCTTTCCGTCTGTACCCGCAGTGGCAAACATCTGGCTGTCAGGGCTAAAACTCACTCCGACAACTTCAGCCTGCTCGCTTTCACCCGTATGCCCTTCTAGCATAAGAAACTTGCCGTCTGACTTCCAAAGTTTGACGACCCTATCCCCACTCGCCGTTACAATCATCTGATTGTTGGGACTGAAAGCGATTGTGGAAACGGGACCATCATGCCATTTATCGGTTTTCAGATATGTGCCGTCTGGCTTCCAAAGTGTAACAAACCCGTACCCGCTCGCTGTAGCGATCTTCTTGCCATCGGGGCTGAACCCTACTGTGTAAACCGGACTGCTGTGATTCAGGACTTTCAGCGAGGTGCCGCCAAGTTTCCAGAGTTTTACGGTGCGGTCATCACTCGAGCTGGCGAGCGTATGACTGTCGGGACTGAAAACTACTTCGCTAACCACATCACTGTGTCCTAACAGGGTTCTCAGTAGGGTTCCGTCTGGTTTCCAAAGTTTGAGCGTCTTGTCATTACTCGCCGTGGCAATCATCTGGCTGTCAGGGCTGAAACTGACGCTCCAAACCGCATCCCCATGCCCTACAAAGGTTTTCAGAACCGTGCCTTCTAGGTTCCAGAGTTTCACCGTCTTGTCCTCACTCGCCGTGGCAATCATCTTGCCGTCGCGGCTGAAATCTACTGCTGTTACCGAATCGGTATGCCCTTTCAGGGGTTGAACCAAGGTGCCGTCCCTCTTCCAGAGTTTGGCCTCCTTTGACAAACTCGTTGAGGCAATCATGTTACCTTTAGGGCTGAAACGGACTTTAAGAATAACATCATCCGCTTTCCAGGCTTTCAGCAACGTGCCGTCAATCTTCCAGCGTTTCACCTTCTTGTCCCCACCCCCCGTGGCGAGCTCAGCACCGTCAGGGCTGAAATCTATTGCGAAAACACCTTTCTTGTCCGCTTTCCAGGTTTTCAGCAACGTGCCGTCACTCTTCCAGAGTTTAACCGTCCCGTCCCCACTCCCCGTGGCGATCACAGCACCGTCAGGGCTGAAATCTATTGCGGAAACCCCTTGCTTGTGCGCTTTCCAGGTTTTCAGCAACGTGCCGTCACTCTTCCAGAGTTTAACCGTCCCGCCCCTATCCCCTGTGGCGATCGTACTGTCTTTAGGGCTGAAAGAAACTGTCTCAACCGCAACCTTATGCCCTTGCAAGTTGTTGTGCTGTTTTATATTGTAAAGCACCTGCTGCAGCGCCCCGACAGCCAGAGCCTCGGTTTCTGTTTTTCCCCCAGCTAACTGTTTCAGTTTTTGCCCCGCCCTAATGGCTTCTGTGAGCGCCTCCAACTCTTTATTCGAGGCAAATATCGCTTGGGAGAATGCACTGACCGCTTTAATTTCGCTCTTAACCGCTTTAATTTCGCTCTTAGCGGAATTTTGCCACTGCCACCAAGCTACCCCAGCCAGAATGGAGGTGAGCAGCAAACCGCCGGCAAGCCCTGAGATAATAAGTTGCCCCCGGCGCTTTTGCTTGTTTATCTCGCGGGAGCGAAGTTCCACACTCAGCCCAATGAAACCTCTCTCGCCATCGCTCAGTTCATCACGGCGTTGCTCCTGCCAATCTTCCGCATCTTCTAGGGGCTTTTTTCGCAACAGATCCCCTTCATCGCTGCCGTTATTCTTCCACTGGCGCACTGCGGCTCTCAGCTGCTCTTGCCACCGGCGAAAGTCACCGTCATCTTCCATCCACTTGTGCAAAGTTCCCCAACTTCTAATCAGCGCCTCATGGACGATTTCCACTGTTTCAAAGCCGGCAGACTCGGTGCGGTCAGTCACCACTAAACGGGCGTCAGCCAAGCGCGTCACCAGATCCCAATTTTCACTGCGCACCTCATCGCGAGTCGCCAACCGGCGAGTGGCTTCTGTCTCTTCCCCCATACGCACCAGCTGCAGAAACACCCGCTGCGCCCGCTGTCTGTCGGCTTCAGAAAGCTGGGCGTAAACCGCTTCGGCGTGGTTAGCGAGAGCTTGTTCTACGCCGCCAATTTCCTTGTAAGCTTCAAGAGTCAGCCACCCATCTTTTTGTTTTGACCACAGCTGAGTCAGGGCAAACTCCAGCAAGGGTAAATGTCCTGGATGCCCCCAGGTTGCGTCAGTGAGTTTATTAGTCAGCCCATCTTCCAGCCTCACTTGCATGTGCGCCGCCGGCTTTTCTATTGCTGACTGTAATTCCTCGCGGCTCATTGGCCCGATGTTGTGGACTGCCCCCTGCAAGGCATCGCTAAAGGGGCGGTAAGAAAGGGCGTAACCGTAAAAATCAGCCCGCAGGGTGAGGGCGAGAGTAAATGCCGGTGCTAATCTAACTGCAGTTAGCAATGCATCCAAGAAAGGCTGGCGTTCTGACTCTGGATTTTGGGTGTAGAGTTCCTCAAACTGGTCGGCGATTAAGATTAGGCGAGTGCCCGGGTTTTGCCGCACGAGGCTTTCGATGATTTTGTATAAGGCTCGGGGATCTTGCTTCAGTGAGATGGCCAATTCCAGTTCAATTAACCGGCGGGCATTTTCACCGTCACCGCTTTCCTCCGGCTGCTGCAGGTGCTCCCAGCTAGGGGCGAGCGCCACCGCCAAGGCATCAAAAGGATTTTTCCCCGGACGAAAAGAGACAATCTGCCAGTGAACAAGAGTGTCTTTTCGCAATTTGTGAACGGTGCCGGCAAACAGCACGCTAGACTTGCCACTCCCACTGGCACCGATGGCAGCCACCAGCGGCTTTGTTTTTACCGCCGCCACCAAATCCTCGGCGAACGGCTCCCGCCCAAAGAAGAGGTGGGCGTCTTCTTCTCGGAAAGCAAATAAACCCCGATAGGGACAGGGGGGAATCCCGCCCAACTGCAGCCAAGTTGCCGGTTCTACTGCTGGATTTTGGCAAATGACAGGCAGCCAAGAAGCGCCAGGGAAGTCATTTTCTAAACCTTGTAGCTTTTTTCGCGCTTGCTGCGCAGCGAGATATAAAGGAAGTCGCTTTTCTGCGAAGGCTTCCAGAAAATGTTTTAAAAATTCCTGCGCCACGCGATTCGGCACCGGCTCCCGCATGACAAT
>CAZJNL010000793.1:0-3240 GCA_964546515.1 uncultured Oscillatoria sp. | reverse complement strand
TTTGCAACACCTTCTGCGCGGCGCGGCGCACTACTGGATCGGGATCGGTGCGCGACAGCGCCGCCAGTTTCAGTTCACCGCTGCGATTGCCCAAGTATCCCAGGGAGCGCACAGCTCCCAAGCGCACCGACGCCTCCGCATCGTCGAGAGCGCTGATCAGCAGTTCCGAGGCGTGCGGGTGTTTTAACCGCGTCAGCACCTCCACCACGGCGCACCGCACTTGAGCCTGCGGGTGGGTTAACCCGCGTCCGATCCATTCGATCTGCTTGTCGAAGGAAACGCCTGTTCGCGCTTCTGTGCGCAGCAGTGCGGCGATACAGGCTTTGACTCGCAGCTGGTCGGCACTCAGGTCGATCAGCGCCGCAATCGCCTCTTCAGAACTCATACGAGCTAGGGCTTCCGTGGCGGCTTGCATGACATTTGCTTCCGGATCTGATGCCGCCAGCCACTGGATAGCCGCCACCGCGCCCTCGCCGCCGCGTTTCCCCAGAGCGATTACGGCATCGCACCGCCGCAGGGGGTTCGGAGATTGCAGCGCACTCAAAAGCGGCGGCAGAGCATCCGGATGTGAAATCATCCCCAGCGCCGCAATGGCAGCCCGCGCCAAATCGCCGTCACCGCCAAGGTCGGTGGCGAGCGGTGCCAGAAGCTTGACAATTGTCTCCGCTTGTGATATTTGTGCGATACGTCCCAGCGCCTCTACTGCCGCCGCCCGCACCTGGTGGGCTCGATCTGCCAGCACCAGCTGCGTCAAAGCTGCCACGGCTTCCGGATAGCCGTGGGTGCCGGTGGAACGCGCCGCGTAATAGCGCACCCAGGGATCTCGATCGCAGAGGGCTTGCTGCAGGTGGGGAAAAGCCAGGTAGCTCTCAACCAGGCTGAAAGCCCGGGCGGCTGCGGCTCGCACCGGCGGCGTTTCGCTTTCCAGGGCCAGAGCCAGTGCCGGCAGCACGCGCGGGTCTTCCAAATAGGGAATGTGTTCAATGGCGGCGCGGCGCACCCGCTCGTCAGGATCGGCGCAGCGCTCAAAAAGCAAGTCCAGGCACTCAGAGAAAGCGAAATAGCCGGCGATTTTCACCGCAGACTCGCGCACATAGGGATTGGGGTCTTCTAGAGCTAGCACCACCGCCGTTGGCATGTCGGGATGGCCGAGGGAGTCGAGGGCGGCGATCGCCGCTTGGCGCACCGCCGCATCTGGATGGCCAATCAGTAGCAGCAGGGCCTCGAAAGCGCCCCGGTCGCCCCCCCTTTTTTGTATAATTTGCGCTAGCGCCTCGGCAGCGGCGACCGCCAATTCTGGCTCCTCAGCCAGCAGGTTTGTCAGTGCCGGCACCGCCCGCGCGTCGCCAATCCGCCCCAGGGCCACCACTGCAGCTTTGCGCGTTTCCAAATCCTCCTCGTCGAGCTGCTCGAGCAGCAACTCGGTCACCTGCGTCCCTTTTCGCACCAGAGCGTCTTGCACCGCTTTGCGCACTGCAGGCTGACCCAGCAGCCCGGTGAGGGATCGCTCTACCTCCGGCCCCTCCAGCCAGCCCAGGACTTGCACCAGGGCTTTCAATTCCTCCGAATTGGCCGCTCTGAGCGCCTCGATCGCATTTTCCGTTCCGCTTTTGCTTATCCCCTGGCGCACCAGGTCGGCAATGTGGGAGCCTTCCCGATAGACAGTTTCATAGCGCTCGTAGAGGGCGGCAAGGCTGGAGGCGATGGACAGTGCGGGCGGATTGCACCCATTGAGCAGCTCCACCAGCGGCGCTACCACCTCTTGGTCCCCCAGCAGTCCCAGGGCGGCAGCCGCCGGCTCGCAGAGCAATTCGTCCTCCAGCAGGGGCACCAGACGCGGCGCTACGATTGGGTCGCCAATCCGCCTCAGGGCGTCAAGGGCTGGAAACGCCAGAAAGAAATCTCCCGACTCGGCCACTGCTACCAGCGCATCCACCGCCTCAGCGGCACACAAGTGTCCCAGCGCCTCAATTGAGTGATACCGCACGTTGGCGTCGGCATCGGCTAAGGCGCGGATCAGCGCCGGAATGGCTCGCGAGTCCTTGCGCTCTCCCAGCGCCAGCGCCGCGTAGATGCGCAGCTCCACATCATTCTGGTCGTTTAAAAATTCAATCAGCGGCTCGATCACGTCCACATCGCTGAGCGCCAGCACCTGAAGGGCGCTGTTGAGGACGCTGAGGTTGCGGTGGTTCTCGCGAATCGCCCGCAAAAGGGTTGCGGTGGTGGAAGCACCGGCCCGCAGCGCCAAGCTGTCCACCGCCACCCGCCGCACCCGCCAGCTTTCATCGCCGAGCGCCTCCAGCAGGGGCGATTGAGCCGCTTCCAAAGCGGTGGGTTGCAGCATTTCAATTTCTCCTAGTTTTTGGGCTGCTTGCAGTCGTTCGCTCTCCTTGGCAGAAGCTAGCTGTTCTGCCAGATCGCGCTCTTTGTCTTTGCGTGCGGTAACGTCTTCGATGGTGACTACCGTGCCGGCGATCAGGTCGAAATCCCGCAAGGGCGCGATTGTGACGCGCTGCTGCATGCGGTCAAAATACTTGGAGGGCGCAAGCGGCGGGCAGGGGATCAGGTAATGGTGAAATGCCGGTGCCAGGGTTTCCACCACTCCTTGCTCCAGTACCCGCTGAAAGCGCAACAGCAAGCCCCGCGATTCCAAATCCGGAATTAGGGCGGTCAGGGGCTGCCCGCACGCCGCCTCCGCAGACAGGCCCGTGGCCCGCTCCAGCCAAGCGTCCCACGAACGCACCACGAGATTGGCGTCGGTTGTGAAAATGCTAATTTGAGGTTCGTCAGTCATGGGTGAATTGTTAATAGCTAATAGCTAATATCGACTCAGAAAAAAAAGGAATAATTCTCAATAAATCTGGGTCAAGAGATACTACTTTATCGATCTTAAATAGGCGAACTCACTCAAAATAAAAATGTGCTGGTTTTTGTTTGGTTTTTGGGGTGAGGGGTTAGGGGTGAGGGGTGAGGGGTTAGGTTTCAGGTGTTAGGTTTCAGGTCGTACTCCAACCCATGCCCCATGCCCCACGCCCCATGCTTAATGTCCCATTCAGGGGGCAGCCGACCGGGCACCGGGGACGCCAAACCCTGATATTTCCAGTAATCCGAAAGAATGGTTTTTACAAAATCCCGGCTTTAGACCCGTTTTGTATATATGCTTTCTTCCGGAAGTAAGAAATGACACCAAATTGTTGTCAAAATATCCCCAACAGTTCGATGCGATGATGCCCCACGCCC
>CAZJNL010000792.1:0-3241 GCA_964546515.1 uncultured Oscillatoria sp. | reverse complement strand
GCGGCGGAAACCAGGTGGCTCCGTTAAACCGCTGGCCCACGCCTTCTTCAATATCCGACGCCAGCAGCAGGGGGATTTTCGCCCAAGATTGCAGCTGCTGGGTGCGCAGCAGCAGGTCACCGGCATTGCCCACCGGCAGCAAGACGCCACCGACGCCCAGGTCTTCGACCAAGTGGCGCAGCTCAGCTGCCGGTGGTTCCCAGGCGGGATAGCGAATTTGGTGGTCAAAGAGGTAGCCTGACGCCCGAATCACGAACATCTGAGCTACCTGCTGCTCTAGGGAGAGGGTTTCCAGTTCCGGGAGCGCCGACATTATATCAGATAAAGTCAATTTTGTCAATCCTCTTCAGCAGAGATTTCGTCTGACCATTCCTCGGCAGTGGGAGCACCGTCGGGATTGCCGGTGTGGCGATTTTGACTGAGCTGGTTGATCAGGGAGAGAATCCTGTCGCCGCGCTCTAAGGAGCGGTCTTCGAGAAATACGACTTCTGGCGTGCGGCGCAGGCGGATGCGCTGGCCGAGTTCGCTGCGGACGTAGCCGGTTGCGGCTTTTAAACCGGCCATTGTCTCGGCACGAGCTTCTTCTGTGCCGTAGATGCTGACAAATATTTTGGCGTGCTGCAGGTCGCCAGATACGTCCACGTCTGTGACGCTGACCATGCCGGCACCCACGCGGTCATCTTTGATGTCGCTGAGCAACATTTGGCTGATTTCGCGTTTGATTAGAGAAGCAACGCGGGAAACGCGACGAGTAGTAGCCATAATTTCGCCCCCAGTAATACAGTATGGGCAATGTTTGGAATGCGGTCAGCTTGTGAATTTTGGATTTTCGATGCTCCCTCACCCGCCTCGGGCACAGCTGCCGGCTGTCGAGTGGGGCGGATATGACAGGCGATGTGACAGTTGGTACGCCTGTCCCACAATCTGTGTGGGGAGCTGGCCCCACAATCTGCCCCTGGGGGGAAGATAAGGAAGAATTTTTGTTCTCAGGGGCAGGGGGGTTAGTTTTTAGAGGCAGCGCCCTTGCGCCAATCTGGAATCAAAAATCCGCTGACTGCTAATTTATAGTTTACACCGGCGTCAAACCCAGCATGGCCCGAAGTGTCAAAACGATAAAAATTAAGCCTGACACCATAAAGGCAACGAGGGCGACGGCAGTGACGGGGTTCTTGAACAGGGGTTTGAGCCACTCGAAGGCAAAAAAGAAGATGCCCAGGATGATGGTGAGAAAGTAGCGGGGGTAGCGAGAGACGTTACTCCAAAAATCATCAAACACGACCATCATAAGAAACCACCTGACGGGAGCTGCTAAGAGTGAGTGCATTTTAACTGGTAGCATTTCTCGGCCAATTGGGCAAGCTGGACATATCCCCAGGTGCCTCTGTCGGTGAGCCGGTGGGCCAGTTCCCAGGGAATGGCTTCCAGTCCGAGGTAGGCACCGCTGATGGCACCGGCCATTGCGGCGGTGGTGTCGGTGTCCCCACCGGCGGCGATGGCGGTGCAGACGGTTTCCCAGTAGTCTGCCGGTGTCCTCAGGAAGGAATACAGGCTCCACAAGACGCTGCCGACGACAAAGGGCGAGATTCCGTCCCACTCAGACTCATACTCAGGAGGCAAGCCGCCGGCTCTGGAAATGAAGGGAAAAGCTTCTTCTGCCGGCAAGGGCACCCACTGTATTAATTCTTGCAGGCAGTCAGCGAAGGATGGGTCAATCTGCCGCGACCACTCGCTCAGCTGGGAGAGGAAGGGCTCGGGGCTGACTGTTTCGCCGCGAAGGGCGATGGCGACGGCACCGGCAATGGCGACTGCGCCGGCTCCGCAGCGGGGGTCTTGATGGGTAATTCTACCTTGGTCGTGTGCGGCTTGAATCAGCTGCTGGGGCTGATCGTAGAAGAGCCTGCCAATTGGGCCGGCTCGCATGGCGCTGCCGTTGGCGGCTTTTGGGGGAGGGGTGCCGGCTTCCTGCCAGGGGACCCCCTGTGCCAGTCGCAGTGCCGCTTGTTCTGTGGCCCTGCCGCGCCCGACGATGCGGTTTTCTGCGAAAATGGCTGCGATGCGGCGGGCGTAGTCGCTGGGATCAAACCGGCCACAGGCGAGATAGCTTTCCAGGAGCTCTCGCGCCAGCTGGGAGTCGTCCGTGTACTGGCCAAAGGGGTACGGGAAGCGGTCGCGGTCTTTTGGCTGCTTGATTTTGAGTTCGTAGTTGACGTAATTTTGGCAGGCGTAGGGGGGATAGCCTTCTACCCGACAGCCGGCAGCGTCGCCGAGGCACTGGCCAATCAGGCTGCCGGTGAATTGTTCTTGACGCGGTGGTGTCATTGTTTTATAATTGAATGTTTGACGGTTTCACCGGCAGCCAAAGCCCGCGAACATCGCACTTTTTAGAATAAATGTCCACCGGCACTTTACAGACAGTCCCTCCCCGTCCGTTTCTGAAGTGGGCGGGGGGCAAGAGTCAGCTGATTCCGCAATACCAGCCCTATTTTATCACAGATTGCAGAAATTACTACGAGCCTTTTTTGGGCGGGGGGGCTGTGTTTTTTCATGTGAAGCCGGCGCAAGCTGTCTTGACAGATATTAATCCCGAGTTGATTAATGCCTATTGCTGTGTGCGGGATAAGGTTGAGCCGGTGATTGCCTTGCTGGAAAAGCACCAGCTGAGGCACTGTAAGGAGTATTACTATGAGGTGCGCTCTCGTGCCGACGGAGAGGATGTGGAGAGGGCGGCTCGGCTGATTTATCTCAACAAGACGTGTTTTAACGGGCTTTACCGGGAGAATTCTAAGGGGCAGTTTAATGTGCCGGTGGGGAGATATAAAAATCCGACGATTTGCCATGCGGATTTGCTGCGTTCTGTTTCGGCGGCGCTCCAGCCGGCAACTGTTGAGGTCAGGCCATTTGAGGCGGTTCTGGATTGGGCTAAAGGGAGCGGTGATTGGGTTTATTTTGACCCGCCGTATTACCCGGTAAGCGCTACGAGCAATTTTACGGGATACAGCCGGTGTAACTTTAAGGAGGATGACCAAATTTGGCTGAGGGACACTTTTGCGGAACTGGCACGCCGGGGGGTGAAAGTGATGCTGTCTAATTCGGATTGTCATTTTATTCGAGATATTTACAGGGATTTCAATATTCACGGTATATTAGCGGCGAGGGCGATTAATTCTAATGGGAAGAAGCGGGGGAAGGTTGCTGAGGTGTAGGTCTGTTGTGAGTAGGGATTGTAGAGAGGGGTTAATAT
>CAZJNL010000791.1:0-3241 GCA_964546515.1 uncultured Oscillatoria sp. | reverse complement strand
CAAGGCCCAATGCCCAATGCCCAATGCCCAATGCCCAATGCCCATGTCCTAACCTAAGTGCATACTGCTATATTATTTGCCAATAATCCGCTTCAGCAGATCCACCTTGCCTTCATAAGGCGCGTACCGCCATTTCAAATCCAGAAGGAAAGATTTGCGCAGCACGCTTTTATAGTGAGAGAAGGTATCAAAACTGGCTTTCCCGTGATAGCTGCCAATGCCGCTATTGCCAACGCCGCCAAACGGCAACTCTGTGACGCCGACTTGCATCACGGTGTCGTTGATGCAGACACCGCCCGATGAGGTTTCCCGCAAAACTCGCTCTTGCTTTTGCTTATCTTTAGAGAAGAAGTAGAGGGCGAGTGGTTTGGGACGCTCGTTAACTTTGGCAATTGCTTCCGTTAAATCTGTATACTCAAACACCGGCAAGATAGGGCCAAAGATTTCATCTTCCATCACCGGGGCATCCCAGGAAACACCGTCAATCACCGTGGGGGCGATGTACAGCTCGTCTCGGTTAGTTTGTCCGCCGGCAATAACTTCTCCCGTACCGAGCAGCCCCGCAAGCCGGTCAAATTGTTTGGCATTGATAATCCGCCCGTAGTCGGGGCTTTTAGCGGGGTTATCGCCGTAAAATTCTCGGATGCAGGCTTTAATGCCCTCCAGCAAGTCTTTTTTGACGCTGCGGTGCGCCAGGAGGTAATCGGGGGCGATGCAGGTTTGACCGACATTGATAAATTTGCCCCAAGTGATGCGTCTTGCGGCGGTTTCGAGGTCGATGTCGTCGCTGACGATACAGGGGCTTTTGCCGCCCAATTCCAGAGTCACCGGCGTCAGGGTTTTGGCGGCGGCTTCCATAACGATTTTACCGACTTTCGTGCCGCCGGTGAAGAAGATGCGGTCAAACTTTTCTGCGAGCAGCTGCTGGCTGGTTTCCACCCCACCTTCCACCACGGCAATGTAAGCGGGGTCGAAGGTTTTCTGGATGAGGTCAGTTACGGCGCAAGAGGTGTGGGCGGCAATTTCCGAGGGTTTGAGGATGGCGCAGTTGCCAGCAGCAATCGCACCGGCTAAGGGAGAAATCATCAGCTGGAAGGGGTAGTTCCAAGGGCCCACAATCAGGACAACCCCCAGAGGTTCTGGATAAATTTGGGCTGCAGCCGGGAATTGGTCGATGGGTGCCGGGACTTTCTGGGGCTTCACCCAAGATTTGATGTGTTTGAGGGCGTAGTTAATTTCTGCAATTGATGCTATCTCAAAATACGCCTCGTACTCCGGCCTGTTCAGGTCAGCCTTGACGGCTTCAACAATGGCGGTTTGACTGTCGAGAATGGCTTGTTTGAGCCGCTGGAGCTGCTGAGTGCGAAAGGCGAGGTCTTTTGTGGTGCCGGTGGCAAAAAATTGCCGCTGCCGCTGAATGATATCTGTGAGCGGAGATCGCGTTAACATTCTGATTCTCCCGATGCTAATTTTACCCGCACTGATATAAGGGTGCGCGAGATGGCAGCGCCCTTTTAAGCGAGTGAGCGTCAATATTCAATCTTACACCCTAACTTTTTGTCAGGAGACAGCAGTCTGCTGGACAGTCTGTACCTTTCGCCGGCTGTCGGGTGCTGTGACGCCACAGGAGATTCTCCCCTTCTGTTCTTGTGGCACTCCAACCCTTGCCCTGACATCTGGCGCGGATGGGGCTGTTAGTGGCGAGGGGCTGCCGGTGGGCCGTTTTTGGTGGTGAGTGGGGCCTGCTAGGCTGCCGGTGCGAGCAGCTCAAAGAACCTTTGGGCCAGGGCCCGCTGAATGGCCCCTTTAATCTCGTCCGGGTAGTCAAAGCGGTGGTATTCCCACTGGGCCGTAACCCACATTTCCCACCAGTCTTCCAGACTGGCGCGGTTGTTCGCGGCCTGGATCACCAGGTTCTGCCAAATCGGGAGGACGCGGTAGCTGAAGAATTGAGCGCACCGGCCCCCGTCTTCACCCCTGCAGGACACCCACAGCTGGTGCTTGCGCAGCCGCACTTCATAGATGTGGGAGAACGGGACGCCCATCACCAGGGCCACTTCCCGCTGGATTTGGGGGATGCAGTCTGCCAGTTGGGTTTGCGGGTCAACAATCTGGCGGACGATCAGGCTTTTGCTTTTGCCTTGGTAGCGTCGGTGCGATCGTGTGCGGGTCATGATGCTGTCCTCCCTGTGCTAGAGTGCGGTTTCCCTTGGGTTGGCCCTAGGAGTGCCGCTGCTTTCCATCCACTGTTAAGATTGTAGCATAATTTTCGATTTTACAGAAATTTACAAAAAATTATTGAAAACGCAGAAACCATAAGCTAAACTAATGAAAGAGCAAACTTGTAGAAGCGGTTGAGTGGCCCTCCAGTGGTAAACATTGAAGGTAGAGAGAAACTGATTGAAATCGTGAAAGCAGCGCGGGGCGAAATGAGCCGGCGAGCGTTTGGCAAGCTGTTGGGGGTGTCGGCGACAGCGGTGCAGCTGTGGGAGAAAGGGGACACGATTCCGGACACAGAGAATTTGGCAAAGATTGCAGCGAGATCCGGCTACACGCTAGAGGATCTCCTGGGCTACTTGGAAGGCAAGCCCATGTCAGACGTAGCAGATTTGAACCAGATCCTCAGGAAAATTGAGTATATGCCGCTGTCACAGGTGGCGATAATCGCTAGAGCTGTGGCAGACAGATTCGCGGAAGCGGCTGAGATTTCCGAGGGGTGAGCTTTCGGGAGAGGGGGAGATGGAGAGAGCCGCCTCCCCCTGAATGCCAGCGCCCCCATTCCAGAGCGCCCTTATCTCCCCTCTCTCTCAGGGGGGATGACTCTTAAGAAAAACAGTGCAATCCTTAGCCTATAAACAATTGAGCCTTTAATAAGAAGTAGTAGACCCCAAGACAGACAGATCTGGTGGCCGGAAATTTCCACAAGAAGGCAGTTTCAGCATGCTAGGAAGAACACTGGGCGGACGCTACACAATCATTCGCAAATTGGCGGGAGGGGGATTTGGTGCCACCTTCATTGCTCAAGACCGGCAGCTGCCGGGAAATCCGCAGTGTGTCGTCAAGCAACTGTCGCCCCAGTCCAAGGACGCATTTACCTTGCAGACAGCGCGGCGCTTATTCGACACCGAAGCCCAAGTCCTCTACCAATTAGGCAGCAGCCACCCCCAAATCCCGCAACTGCTAGCCCACTTCGAGGAAAACCAGCAGTTCTATTTAGTCCAGCAGTTCATAGACGGGAGTG
>CAZJNL010000790.1:0-3241 GCA_964546515.1 uncultured Oscillatoria sp. | reverse complement strand
AAGAAACCCTCAAACTTTTCCGGGAGCGACTGACTCGCCGAAAACTGAATAAATTAGAGGTGGAGGTGACGGAGTGTTTCCGCTATCTCCTGCACAAGTCGGATTTAGTGCACCGGATTGCCATTGACATTAATACCTTTAGCCTTTCCCTGTACGATCCGCAGGGGCAACCCGTGCCCAAACACCGGCTTTCTGCGGGGGAGAAACAGCTGTTAGCGATTGCTTTTTTATGGTCATTAGCTCGCGTGTCTGGGCGCAACTTGCCGGTGGCTATTGATACCCCTTTGGGGCGCTTGGATTCTTCCCACCGGCAGAATCTGGTAGAGCGCTACTTCCCCACTGCTAGCCATCAGGTGATACTGCTGTCTACCGATACGGAGATTGGGGAATCTGAAGTGGAAAGGTTGCGCCAACAGGAGGCTATTGCGCGGGAATATCTGCTAAAATATGACTCAGCTGAGCGCCATACAATTGTAGAACCCGGTTATTTCTGGTAGGGAGCATCCCATTTTTGCAAAGATTGTCACCCTCACCCCCCTAACCCTCCTCTCCCAGGGCGGGAGAGGGGGGCAGAATCAATAATGGACATTGAATGGTAATAATTCACCGGATTTGATATTATGGAACCGCCAGTAGACCGAATTCGCCTCTCTCAAACTGCTAAAGAGCAGCTGACTAAACTGAAGCGGGTCACGAAAATTGACCAATGGAATATTCTGTGCCGGTGGGCGTTTTGTCGCTCGCTCGCTGAGCCAACCATCCCTTCGCCGGTGCCGATTCCAGCTGACAGTAATGTCGAGATGACTTGGCGCGTTTTTGGGGGAGACATGTCTGATCTCCTGACAGTAGCCCTGAAACAGCGCTGCTACAATGACGGCTTGGGCACTGACAGGGAAACTCTCGCCACTCAATTTCGCCTCCACCTGCATCGCGGCATTGGCTATCTTGCCGGCGATCCGAATATCAAGAAGATTGAGGATTTGGTAGATGTGGCGGTGCCGGTTCAATCCCGGAAATGAGCCGTCCATCCGCTACTTGGAGACGCGATAAATCGCGTCTCTACAAGAGTTGGCCGGCAGTGTTACATTTTTCTCGCGCAGCCGGTACTCGGAGACACGATAAATCGTGTCTCTACAAGAGTTGGCCGGCAGCGTTACCATTTGCTGGTATAATTAAGGGAAAGAGCAATTGCCCTTCCTTGTAGTGTCCTGAATCCAGAGGTCATCCGTGCAAAAATTAGTCCGACTTAAATTCCTAACACTCTTCTTTTCTTTGCTATTCTCCACCGGCTGCTGGTTGGGGCAGACTCTTCCTGCTTTTGCCCAGCCGTCCTCCCCGGCACTTATCGCCAGCATTTTCTCTTTTTCAGGGAAACGTCCCGCGAATTTGGGGGTAAAGGAAGGCAAGCTCGCGGAGTGCCCAAAATCTCCTAACTGCGTCTCCAGCCAGAGTGCCGATGCGGCGCACAAGATTGAGCCGCTGGCGTTTGAGGCTGAGCCGGTACAGGCTTTTTCTAAAATCAAGGCAGTTGTGCAAAGTCAGAATAATGCTAAAATTATTGCTGAGGGCGAGAATTACCTCTATGCGGAGTTTACCAGTCCGATAATGGGGTTTGTTGATGATGTGGAATTTTATCTGGATGAGGGGGCAAAAGTGATTCAGGTTCGCTCAGCCTCTCGTCTGGGAGAGTCGGATTTGGGAGTGAACCGGCAAAGAATAGAGGCAATCAAAACCCAATTCAATGCCTAGGTTGATTTGAGATTTCGGCAAGTTTTCGCTGCTCTGGGAGGGCGGTTGCCCTCTCAGCTGCGTTTTTCTATGCTGCCGGCGGTGCTGGAACTGCTGCCGGTTAACTTTTCTTGCAGGAGCGGTGCGCACCGGCCTGTTTTGGGTGTAAAATAGAAGAGTGGGGTCACGCTCGCTCGCCTTCGAGCCCACCGGCGAGTGAGAAGGTTGGGTAAATTTTACAACCCCAAGCGATAAATAGGACATTACAGGCATATTTGAGGAGATGCAGATCGTGAATATATCCCTAACACCAGAACAGGAACAGTTTATCCAAGCCAAACTGGAAAGTGGCAAGTATGAGACAGCTGATGGCGTGATTGCTGAGGCATTTCGGCTGCTGGAAGAACGCGACCGGCACTATGAAAAGTGGGTTGAGGAAACGCGGAAAAAAATAGCAGTGGGAATTGAGCAAGCCGACAGGGGACAATTGACTGATGGTAAAGTTGTGATTGCCAGACTGCGCGAGAAACTCCGCCAACCTAGTGAGGAGCAAGCATGAACACCTACAGCTTAACAGATGAAGCAATCCAAGACCTAGAGGACGTTTATAATTATATGTCCGCCTTCAGCTTAGATGCGGCTAATCGGTGGGTGGATGCTTTTGGTGAAAAGTGTGAAACTGTAGCCAAATTTCCCAATATGGGAAAAAGCTATGAGGAGTTTTCCCAGCAGTTACGCGGAGTTATCCTTGACAAGTACATCATTTTTTACCGTCCAGTCGAGAGCGGCATTGAAGTTATCCGGGTGGTGAGTGGATACCGCAACCTGGAAGCTCTTTTTTCTGAGTCGGATGAGGGTTAAGGCGTGCGCTTTAGCGTGCTTGCTCTGGCAGAAAGTTTGGTTTAAGAGGGGGGTGAGCGCAGTCTCACCTCCCTCCTTTTTTAGGTGCCGGTGGGGGAAAATATTTGGATATACAAAGTCCATTCAGAATGACGGCAACTTAAATCCCCGCTGCTTTGCCTCTTTCAAAATTTTGAAACCTTCGTTCGCCTGTCGTCGTGAAGGATTCTTCTTGTTAATAGCAAGCTTTCCCAGCTTGAAAGCTAGACTTTGCTGCCAGACTTGAAGGTTGCCGGTTTCCTTAGCCCACTGAGCAAGCTGGAACCACGTTTCAGCCGGCACCTCCTTAACTCGGGCAATGATTTGTAAATCTATGAGGTCGGGGCTGTCGATTCCTTTGTCAAGTTGATGTGGCGCTGCTGTGCCGACTGGGATTAACTCTTTCAAAAAAGCGGCTGGTAACTCGATATCAAACTCCTGAATAGTCTTCCAGCAGTCCTCCTTCTTGCACCATTCGGTGACATTTCTGCCTTTAGGGGGATTTACAATTATCTGATGAACTTGCCTGGAAACAGCCGCAATGGCTTGCTGCAATGCTGGTGAAATCTCCTGCTGTTTCCAGATTGCATCCAAATCGACGCACTGCGCCGTTTTGTAGCTAAGATAGGCGAGC
>CAZJNL010000789.1:0-3245 GCA_964546515.1 uncultured Oscillatoria sp. | reverse complement strand
TTAGTTATTTGGTAATGGGCGTCAAGAGAAGCTGGAAGCCCCTCCCCACAAAAGCTTAAAGTTTTAGAACATCAATTTGACACTATCTCCACAAACAGATTGGGTGTTTCAGGAATTTAGTCAATAGAAATAAATTTATCCGGTAACGACAGCAGGAGACTGATATAACTCTAAAGCAGTTTGCCGCTCAACTAAGAGCGCTCTGAAACACCGTCAGCAAGTGGGAGCCATCCCCTGACTGACAGCGTGGCAGAAAACTAATAAAGAGACACAATAATGATGGAATGGCAGAAGCTCCTGACGCCCCACAGACTGAATAACGATAAGCCAGAACAGTCTGACTGTTCACGCACACCTTTTCAAAGAGACTACGACCGATTGGTGTTTTCTTCACCCTTCCGTCGCCTCAAAGACAAAACCCAAGTTTTCTCTCTGGCAAAGAACGATTACATCCGCACCCGCCTTATCCACAGCATGGAAGTCTCCTGCGTGGGGCGCTCCCTCGGCACCATTGTCGGAGATGAAATTATAAAAAGACATAACCTCGAAGACATCAGCGCTTCCTACTTCGGCGATATCGTTTCCGCTGCCTGTCTCGCTCATGACATCGGCAATCCGCCTTTCGGTCATGCCGGAGAGGACGCTCTCCGCACCGGCTTTCAATCTTGGTACAACACTGCTAACCCAGTTGACAAGCATATCCTGAGCAAAAAAGAAAAAGCAGACCTTGACAATTTTGAAGGAAACGCCCAGGGCTTTCGCATCCTAACGCGCCTGGAAATGTACCGGAATGCCGGTGGGATGCAGCTTACCTGCCCGACTCTAGCCGCTTTTACAAAGTACCCCAGAGAATCGTACATCCCACCAGATATACTGAACGGTTCCCAAGGCAGAAGCGTTGAAAAACATGGGTTCTTTCAATCAGAAAAGGAGTTGTTCGAGAAGGTTGCAGACAAAGTTGGACTCATCCGCCGCAGTACCGAGTGCGCATGGTGGGCGAGGCACCCACTCGCTTTCCTAGTGGAGGCTGCAGACGACATCTGCTATTCCATCGTCGATCTCGAAGACGGACACCGCATGGGCTACATTCCTTTCGACAAAGCTAAGGATTTGCTCAAAAAGATTGCCGTAATCGAAGACAACGAGCTAGAGGAAGCGGCTAAAAGCAAGGAAGATAAAATCAAGTATCTGCGTGCTAAAGCCATTAATAAGCTTGTTCATGAGGCAGCTAAAATTTTCCTCGAACAAGAATCATCCCTGCTTTGCGGAGAGTTCGACAAAGAACTCCTGTCTCTCAGTGACCATGCCGACACGATCAAGGCGATTAAAAAGGAAGCCCGAACAAAGGTTTTTGAGCATCCGGATGTTGTCGGCATCCAGATTGCCGGCTACGAAATACTCGGTTATTTGTTCACCGAATTCGTCAACTCCACCCTCCACCGCAGCAGTAAAGGAGAGTTGCTCCAGAAAATGCTTCCCGAAGCATATCGCTCCTCTGACTCTGAGTACGAAAGCTGCTATCAAAAGATTCTTCAGATCACCGATTATATTTCTGGCATGACGGATTCCTACGCCACCACTCTGTTCCAGACACTCAAGGGTATATCATTGCCTTAGTTAAGGAGTAATTAAACCCAACTCACATGACGACTTTATCACCCGCCTGGATTTATCTAGCCGGCCCACTGTTTACGCAAGCCGAGATAGCGTTTAACCAAAGCTTGGCTGACCGCTTAAGAGCCGAGGGTTATTCTATTTACCTACCCCAACAAGAGTGCAGCGGACTGCTAGAACCCAGAGAAATCTTTAACCGCTGTATTCGGGGACTGGATGGAGCCAGTCTAGTCTTAGTGATTCTAGATGGTGCTGATGCTGATTCGGGCAGTTGCTTTGAAGTAGGCTATGCTTACGCTAAAGGAATTCCCATTGTTGGTTTGCGCACCGACTTTCGGGGGAGTGGAGATGATATGGGATTGAACCTGATGCTTTCTAAGAGCTGCTACCACTTACTCTTGACCGCATTGACTCCCCCAACGATAACCAATCCATCTGTCACTTACCTTAAAATGGGAGAAGACTTTTTTCCCTCCCTTTTGTTCGCGCTCTCAAGTCTGCCTGCGGCTAAACAAGCCTAGCTCGGACTGACGAAGCATCTCATATCAAGTACAGTGGCATCGTTATTGCGGTAGCTCTCTTGTAGAGACGCGATAAATCGCGTCTCTCTTTACAATCCCGTCTCTCCCGGCTATGATATCAAACCTGAAATGAGAAAAGCCAAATATATAGGGGCGCAGTACATTAAGAAACCAGGTTTCTTGCCGCCTTTCTTGCCGCCGCCAACCTGTTAGGGTTAATTGCGAGGATTCGGACATTAAGAAACCAGGTTTCTTAAAGGGAGGCTCCGCCTCCCGCAGAGCGTTCCCCACGGTGCAAGCAGGCTTCCCGCAGGGTGCCTGGGAACGAGGGGAATCGAAACCCCATCTCTTTCTCCCCCTCCCCGCGTGCGGGGAGGGGGTTGGGGGGTGGGGTTCATCTCCGGAATATGCAACGCCAGGAATCCTGCCATTCTGATATTTAAAGCCGCACCTGCGGCAAATCGCGGCGGGGGTTGAAACTGCGAATCCCCTTAATCTTCTCGTAATAGTCGCGCTCGATAGGGTTGAGGTCTTTCGGAGGCACAATTAAAATCCGCGCCAAAAGGTCGCCGCGCCCGCCCTTCGGGTTTGGCCACCCCTTGCCGCGCAGCCGCAGGGATTGCCCAGAACGAATGCCGGCAGGCACACTCACCGTCACCATCCCATCCGGCGTCGGGACTTCAATTTGAGCGCCCAACACCGCCTCATCCGGAGCCACCGGCACCTCGCACACCAGATTTTCCCCCTCAAACTGGAAAAACGAGTGAGGCTGGATTTCCACCGTCAAGTACAAATCTCCCCGCTGCTGGCTGTAGGCATTCATCTGGCCTTTGCCCCGAACGCGAATGCGGCTTTTCGGCTTAGCGCCGGCAGGAATCCGCACCTCAATCGTTTCACTCCCCAGACTGATGCGCTTGTTCACCCCGTGAAACGCTTCCGACAGGGTCAGGGAGATGCTTCCCTCCTTGTCTGCAGAGCCAGCGGCTGACCGTTCTCCAAAACCTGAAGAAAAATCATCAAATCCGCTGTAGCCGCCAACCCCAGGCCCGCCCGAGCTGGTGCGGTAATTGTAATTCCAGCGCCCATTGCGATCGGCACTCGCACCGGCAC
>CAZJNL010000788.1:0-3248 GCA_964546515.1 uncultured Oscillatoria sp. | reverse complement strand
CTCGCCTTCCAGCTTGCCCACCACGGTGCCGGTGTGGATGTGGTCGCCACCGGACATCCGCAGGGTCTTGGCCAATACGCGGAAGTGAATCCCGTGGTTCTTCTGCCGGTCGATCACGGCGTGCATGGCGCGGTGAATGTGCAGCAGCAGACCGTTATCGCGGCACCAGCGAGCCAAGGTGGTGTTGGCGGTGAAGCCGGCGGTCAGGTAGTCGTGCATAATGATGGGCATTTCGAGTTCTTTGGCGAACTCAGCCCGCTTCATCATTTCTTCGCAGGTGGGCGAGGTGACGTTCAGGTAGTGGCCCTTAATTTCGCCGGTTTCAGCTTGCGCCTTCTTGATGGCGTCCGCGACGAACAGGAAGCGGTCGCGCCAGCGCTGGAACGGCTGGGAGTTGATGTTTTCGTCGTCTTTGGTGAAGTCCAAACCGCCGCGCAAGCACTCATAGACGGCGCGACCGTAGTTCTTCGCAGACAGACCCAGTTTGGGCTTAATCGTACAGCCCAGCAGGGGACGGCCATACTTGTTGAGCTTGTCGCGCTCTACTTGGATGCCGTGGGGAGGACCTTGGAAGGTCTTCAGGTAAGCAACAGGAATCCGCAGGTCTTCCAGACGCAGAGCCCGCAGGGCTTTGAAACCAAACACGTTCCCCACGATCGAGGTTAGCATGTTGGTGACGGAGCCTTCTTCAAACAGGTCGAGGGGATAAGCAACGTAGCAGATGTACTGGTTATCTTCGCCGGCAACGGGCTCGATGTCGTAGCAGCGACCCTTGTAGCGATCCAGGTCAGTTAGCAGGTCTGTCCACACGGTCGTCCATGTGCCGGTGGATGACTCAGCAGCCACAGCAGCGCCAGCTTCTTCCGGAGGAACGCCAGGCTGGGGCGTAACGCGGAACGCCGCCAGAATATCGGTATCTTTCGGCGTGTAGTCCGGGGTGTAGTAAGTCAGCCGGTAGTCCTTAACGCCGGCCTTGTAGCCAGTCTTTGCTTGTGTCTGAGTCGAGGCGTAGGTCATAATCCCCCTTCCTAGGAATCATGGAATGAGCAGGTTGCTTTTCTTAAGCTCCTATAAATATACCAGGGTATGCCATAAGTTAAACTTCAAATCTCTTTTTGTAAAACATAACCATTGTTTATCGTTCCTGATAAAGCTTAATATTTTGTTATAGTTTGGCCAGTGAGGGCTCAGATGTGCGTGGGGCATGGGGCATGGGGCAATGGGCGTGGGGCAATGGGCATGGGGCATTGGGGATGGGGTCAGTTATCAGTTACCCCTTAACCCCTCACCCCTTAACGGTAAAATCTAGAAGATCGTGGCGCTGGTGTGGCGCTCTGTCACCCCCTTGACTTTTGCAGCCGGTTGTGAATTTGTCTTTTCCGACTTCCGTCCACTGCATCAATCCCGACTGTCTGCGTCCCGCCTCTCAGACTGCGGGCAATAAGTTCTGTCAGAGTTGCGGGACACCCCTGCTATTGAACAATCGCTACATTCCCCTGCAAAAACTGGGCAGTGGCGGGTTTGCTGTCACCTACACCGTCTGCGACCTCAAGTCCCAAACTGAACGGGTGCTCAAATTGTTGGTGGAAACCTCCCCCCAGGCGCTGCGACTGTTTGAGCAAGAAGCCGCCGTTTTGGCCAGCCTGCGCCATCCGGGCGTGCCCCGGGTGGAGTCGGGCAGCTATTTTCAGGTGCAGCTTCCCGCACCGCACCGGCGCACTCTGCCCTGTCTGGTGATGGAAAAAATCAATGGCCAGACTCTGGAAGACATTCTCGACCGCTATCCCAAAGGGTGTCCGGAATCCCTAGTCCTGGACTGGCTGTGTCAAGCGGCGGAGATTTTGCAGGTGCTGCACCGGCGCAAGATTGTCCACCGCGACCTCAAACCGGCTAACTTCATGCTGCGCACCCCCCCTCACCCACGAGAAGCTGGGGAAGGTAAATTAGTGGTGATTGATTTTGGCGGAGTCAAACAAATCGCCACCAGCCTGCAGAAATCTCAGGGGGGCTCCACGCGGGTGGTTTCTCCAGGATACAGCCCCCCGGAGCAGATTGCCGGCGCTCTTGTCGGACCGGCTGCCGATTTCTACGCCTTGGGGCGCACCTGCATTCACTTGCTCACCGGGCGCTACCCCGCCGATCTCGACGATCCCGTGACTGGACAGTGCCGGTGGCACCATCACGCCCGCGTCAGCCCAGTCTTGGCTATTCTTATAGATCAAATGGTGCACCCGGCACCCGAGAAACGACCGGCAAGCGCCGCTGAGATTGCGGGGCGTCTGCGCCAGCTGGAACGGGCCAGCCGGCAGCCCCCCCAAGTCACCGCCCGGGTAAAGGCCACCGGCAGCAGCGCCACAGGAGTCCTGCGGGCCATTTTCAAAGGACTGTGGCAAGCCCTCGCCACCATAGCTATCTTCTTATATAAAATACTTGCCGGCACAGTGCAAGCCATTATCGGCGCTATCTGGTGGCTGGTGCGAGGGTTTTTCGATACCTTGCTGGGGATGGTGCTGGCGGGATTTGGCGGCAGTGTGGGTGCCGGCATCGGGTTTTGGCTGGCGTACAAATTGCCAGCCGGCATACAGCTCGCCAATTTCCTCTCTCAACAGCTTACCTTGTTGATTCCCGACACCCACCTGACAGTCGAGCGGGCGGTTCTCGTATTTGGCTTGGCTGGGTTGGGCACAGCCCTGGCACTGACCGAGGCGGGGAGTTTTGGCCAGTTCCGGCAGTTTTGGTCGGCTGGGCTGATGGGAATTTTGGGCTATGTCTTGGGGTGGTTTGCCTTGCAGGCGATCGCACCGGCAGCCCCCACCGCCAGCAACATAACTGAAGCTTGGATGGCATTTACTGCCATCGCGATCGCAACTCTCACCCTCGGTCTGGGTTTGCGTGGACCTCTCCTGCTGCACGCCTCTCTCGCCGCAATGGGAACCGCCACCCTCGTCGCCGGTTTAATTTCCCCATCCTCCTCCTCCTTTTTCCTCCACCTTCTCCCCACAGCTGCCGGCGGACTTCCGTTGGGGGACAGTATCATCTTTTTTGCTCTCCTCGGCAGCACCTGCGCCTTCTGTCTCGGTGTCAGCTACTACCTCCTCATTCCTTGCTTGCGCTTCTTGGGTTTCCGCTAACCCAATTCACATTTGCGTGTGCGGGGCGCCCGCACTCAAATTGCTGCGCTGTTCCCGAAACAATTGAATGTTTAACCCTCGATATATAGCGGTTATAATTGAGGTTTAAAATCTTTT
>CAZJNL010000787.1:1292-3248 GCA_964546515.1 uncultured Oscillatoria sp. | reverse complement strand
CCTAAGCCATGCAGCCCGCCCCACACAATAAAATTCACACCGGCACCATGCCAGAAGCCACCTATCAGCATGGTCAAAAGTAAATTTATATACTTCCTCAATTTGCCCGCTCTATTCCCCCCCAAAGGGATGTACAGATAATCCCTCAACCATTCAGAGAGACTGATATGCCATCTTTTCCAAAACTCTTGCAAACTCAGAGACTGATAAGGCATATTAAAATTTTGGATGGGTTTGAACCCCAGCAAACTGGAAATTCCATTGGCCAAATCTGAATAGCCGCTAAAATCCGCATAAATCAAGCAGGAATAGGAGAGTGACGCCAGGAGCAGATCGGTGCGGCTGTATTGCTGGGGCAAACTGAACGGTGATTGAGTGAAGTCAAATAGAAAACTGGACAAGGTATATTTTTTGAACAGTCCCGACAGGAGCAGGGTGATGACCTCTCCTGTATGATAGTCATATTTAGTAGGGCTATTCAGCTGAGCGTAGAATTCTTTGGCCCTGGCAATTGGGCCAGAAGCAATTTGGGGGAAATAGGTTATGTAGACGGCATAATCCACAAAACTCGGGCAGGAAATTTTATTGTTATAGAGGTCAACTAAGTGAGATATCATTCTAAAGGTATAGAAAGAAACCCCAGCTGGCGCAATAATTTGTATGACTTGGAAGCTGGCTTGTATATTGAGCGAGTTCAGCAGGGAGAAGAGAGAATCTACAAAAAAGTTGTAATATTTGAACAGGCACAAGTAAAGAATGTTAAAAGCCACACCGGCAAATAATATCCTTTTTCTCGTCTTACCTTCACTCAAAACTGTGGCCCGCAGCGTCAAGTAATTGACTGCCGTGTCCGCCACCAGCAATCCCAGAAAATTCCAGCTCCAAAAGGAATAGAAAACTAGGCTCGATGCCAGCAAAAACCACTTGTACAGCGTCACCTTTTGTTTCAAAAACATGGCGGCGCTGAAAACAATCAGGAAAAACAGCAAAAATTGATAAGTTGGAAATAGCATGAAAAATCTCCAGGGATAATTTTACATAATGCCACAGCAATTATAAATCATTGGCGCTCCCCCTCTATCTTTTCTTTCCTTGGCGTACTTGGCGTCTTGGCGGTTTATAAAACAAATAATTTTCACAACTCAAGAACCAACCGATCGAGCGCCGTGGCCTTTTAAAAAGACGGGTCTTGTCGCCAGTTCAAAAACAGCTAAATTATAGCAGACGCACCGGCACCGCTGTCAACACCCAACCAAAACCGAAATTGCGCGTGATAGTAGGGGCGAAGCATCAGGTGAGTAGCCTTCGGAACAAACCGATAAATTGTCTCCCGCAGGCTCTCACCACCACCCTGTTCCTGGTAAACGCTGGCCAGGAATAGGTGCGTATTATAGCAGTTTTCACTTGCTGGTGTGCTGTTCGATCCCCCCTTTGGGCAGTCTCCGTGGGGGCCTACCCCTACAATAAAAGGCGACTAACTTCTACCCCCCTTTTTGAGCAGTTCCCCCTTTTTTTAGGGGGGGCAGGGATATGGGGGAGTTGGGGGGGGAGCGAATATCTGTACCATTATCAGCTTGAATCTGCGAGATCAGCTATTTTGCTGCAAAATCTCAATATCATCCTATCTGATAGCTGTCCGCCCCACAACCAGGGGATCGCCCACAATGGAAAACATCGCAGACTTTACCCTATCCTGTCCCATCCCGATTCAGCAATATCCCAACGTCCTGCTGGCGCACGGCGGCGGCGGGAAGTTGATGAACCAGCTGATTGAAAAAATGTTTCTGCCGGCATTTGGCCAGCCGGGCAGTGTCCCGCACGACTCGGTGGCGCTGACTCTCCCCACCGGCAAAATAGCCTTCACCACCGATTCCTACGTCATCCGCCCCCTGTTCTTCCCCGGCGGCGACATCGGCTCCCTAGCAGTCCACGGTACAGTGAACGACCTGGCCATGA
>CAZJNL010000787.1:0-1282 GCA_964546515.1 uncultured Oscillatoria sp. | reverse complement strand
GAAACCCTCTGGCGCGTCGTGCAATCCATGCAGCAAGCAGCTGAGACAGCCGGCGTGCGAATCGTTACCGGCGACACCAAAGTAGTAGACAAAGGTAAGGGGGATGGCATTTTCATCAACACTGCCGGTGTTGGAATAATAGAACACTCGCAAATCATAGCGCCCCAAAGCGTGCAGCCGGGGGACGCGATCCTGCTCAGTGGCGACATTGGGCGTCACGGGATCGCCATCATGGCAGTCAGAGAGGGGTTGGAGTTCGAGACGGCGATCGAGAGCGATTCCGCGCCGGTGGCGAGTTTGGTGCTGGAACTCCTCGATGCCGGTGTGGAAATCCACTGCTTGCGGGATCTGACGCGCGGCGGTTTGGCGAGCGCCCTCAACGAGATTGCCACAGCTGCCGGTGTCAGCATCCAGATTGAAGAAAGTGCGATTCCCGTGCGGGAAGACGTGCGGGGTGTTTGCGAGATTCTGGGGTTCGATCCCCTGTATGTCGCCAATGAGGGACGGTTTGTGGCCTTTGTGCCGCCGGCTTTTGCCCAGAGGGCGCTGGAGATAATGCTCGCACATCCCACCGGCACCGACGCCCGCACGATCGGCAGCGTCACCGGCACCGGCAGCGGCATCGTGAATTTGCGGAGCTTTATTGGTGCTGGTCGCATCGTTGACATGTTGAGCGGCGAACAGCTACCGCGCATTTGCTGAAAAGCTGCCCCGCCAGAGCCCCGGCCAATGTGTAGCTTTGTGTAGAAATTCAAAATTGTGTTTGATTCGGCTATCCGAACCAGTCACCGGAGGGAGAAAAAGTATAAATTGAAAAAGTATCAAAGCGGAGCGCTGCTGGGAAATATGGTCAGACTCACCCAGCGGCACAGCTCCTGGAGGAAATAATATGGTCAAAGTTACGCAAGGCTCTCGCCAGAGATTCGATATCAGTCTCCCGAAAAAGTCCCTGCCATCAAGCCGGGGAGTGATCCCGACTCTGGAGGAGCGAATCGAAGAAGCTCGCGATCACGCACGCTTGGTCACTGAAACCAGAGGCGTGGTGTCTCCGGAAGCAGCTGCGGCTTGGGACGTGGTAGAAGAGTTGCTCGCTGAAGCCGCTCACCAGCGAGCCAACAAGCCCAAAACCAATTTCGATCTCTACTGTGAGGAGCGTCCGGACGCCCTCGAAGCTCGGATTTACGACGTTTAGGCAGATTAATATCGTTTGCCCAAAGCCGGCACGCATCACCCGCAACCGCACACTTAGAGCAGATTCCAACTGAGTGAGGTACAGATATTG
>CAZJNL010000786.1:0-3254 GCA_964546515.1 uncultured Oscillatoria sp. | reverse complement strand
CCCCTGCTGCCCAAGGAGTTTGTCATCCTGCTGGCAATCGCCTTTCTCGAATCGGTGCTGACGCAATTTTTTGCGCCGGCTGAGCAAGCGGCAATTCCGCTGCTGGTGCGCAAAGAGGGGTTGCTGACAGCAAACGCCCTATTTACCACCACCATGCTGGGTTCTTTAATCGTTGGCTTTGCGGTGGGGGAACCCGTACTCAGCCTCAGCAGCAAGTTGGGCGGGGACTACGGTCAAGAAATCACAGTCGGAGGGCTGTACCTGCTGGGAGCAGCGATATTTTATTGGATTCCGATTAAAGAAACTCCCCACTCCGAGCCGCCGCTTGCCGTAAACCCTTGGACAGATTTCAAGGCCGGCCTGCACTATCTCAAGCAAAACCGCTTGGTGAGCAATGCCATGCTCCAGCTGACAATTCTCTATTCCGTCTTTGCCGCCCTGACAGTTCTGGCAATTAATCTGGCGGAAGATATTGGCCTGCACTCCAACCAATTCGGCTTTCTCCTGGCTGCAGCTGGCATTGGTATGGTATTCGGTGCCGCCATCTTGGGCCACTGGGGCGACCGCTTCCACAACAAGCCCTTACCCCTGACTGGATTTTTGCTCATGGGCTTTGTCTTGTGCGTGTTTACCTTAATTAAGGATCTCTGGCTGGGTTTGGCACTGAGCGCCCTGTTGGGTGTGGGAGCCTCCCTGATCGGCGTGCCCATGCAAACCTTAATTCAGCAGCAAACACCGGAAGCAATGCGGGGTAAGGTTTTTGGCTTTCAGAACAATGTGGTCAATATTGCCCTGAGCCTGCCCCTGGCGATTGCCGGCCCGCTGACGGATGCCGTCGGTTTGCGGGTGGTAATGCTGGGCATGAGCGTCACCGTTAGCATCGTCGGGGTGTGGGCTTGGCTCAATACCCGCCGCGTCCTGCAAGACGTGATTTAGAATTGTTCCGATAGGGAACACAAAGCGGGAGCGAAGGGATTGGGATATCGTCGGGATTGGGGGAGAAACGTTTAGACTTGACACTTGACAGTGAGCCCGTGAGCACCGAACATGCCCTTGTCTCTGTATTTTTCTCCCATTCCCGCACCAGAAGCCCGCTCCCCCCACTGCAAAGCGGCTTTTCTAAAATTATTATCAAAATTAGATTGAAAGGTTCACTCCTCAGGCATGATTGAAGATAAAAGATATCAAGCAAATATCTAGAGAGAGGTTTTTCCGTGCAATTGCAAAGAAGTGTTGCTCTCAGGCGGGCGACCGGCGCTTTCGCCCTAATTGACAGTCTCAAGCGCCACGGCGTCAAGCATATTTTTGGCTATCCGGGCGGCGCTATTTTACCGATTTATGACGAGCTGTACCGCGCTGAAGCGGAAGGCGGCGTTGAGCACATCCTGGTGAGACACGAACAAGGAGCGGCCCACGCTGCAGATGGCTACGCTCGCGCCACCGGCAAAGTGGGCGTCTGTTTTGGCACCTCTGGCCCTGGAGCGACCAATTTAGTCACCGGCATCGCCACCGCTCACATGGACTCCATCCCGATGGTGGTGGTCACCGGCCAGGTGCCGAGGGCGGCGATTGGCACTGATGCCTTTCAGGAAATCGATATCTGGGGCATTAGTTTGCCGGTTGTCAAGCACTCTTATGTGGTGCGCGACCCCAAGGATATGGCCCGCATTGTGGCGGAGGCGTTTATGATTGCCAGCACGGGACGCCCCGGGCCGGTGCTGATTGACGTGCCCAAGGATGTGGGCTTGGAAGAATTTGACTACCTGCCGGTGGAACCCGGGTCGGTGAAATTGCCCGGATACCGCCCCACAGTTAAGGGCAATCCCCGCCAAATTAACCAAGCTATCAATCTGATCCGCCAAGCGCGGCGTCCTTTGCTGTATGTGGGAGGCGGGGCGATTGCAGCTGGCGCTCACGCCGAAATTCAACAACTGGCGGAATACTTTAATATTCCGGTTACCACAACCCTGATGGGCAAAGGTGCGTTTGAGGAAAACCACACACTGTCTTTGGGAATGTTGGGCATGCACGGCACAGCCTACGCTAACTTCGCCGTCACCGACTGCGACTTGCTAATTGCAGTCGGTGCCCGATTTGACGATCGCGTCACCGGCAAGCTCGATGAGTTCGCCTCCCGCGCCAAAGTCATCCACATCGACATTGACCCCGCTGAAGTCGGGAAAAACCGCGCCCCTGACGTTCCGATTGTCGGCGACGTGCGGCAAGTGCTGCAAGACCTGTTGCGCCGGAAGAGCGAACTGGGCGAACCTGCCGACCCCAACCAAACCCAAAAGTGGTGGGAGCGCATCGATCGCTGGCGCGAGGACTATCCCTTAGTGGTGCCCCACTATCCCGACAGCATCGCCCCCCAAGAAGTGATTGTGGAACTCGGGCGTCAAGCACCCAACGCCTACTACACCACAGACGTGGGCCAGCACCAAATGTGGGCGGCGCAATTCCTCAAAAATGGCCCGCGCCGCTGGATTTCTAGCGCCGGTTTGGGCACAATGGGCTTCGGAATGCCGGCAGCAATGGGCGCTAAAATGGCTCTGCCCGATCAAGAGGTGATCTGCGTTGCCGGTGATGCCAGCATCCAAATGAACATTCAGGAGCTGGGAACCATAGCACAATATGGCATAAATGTCAAGACTGTTATCCTCAACAACGGCTGGCAAGGCATGGTGCGCCAGTGGCAGGAGGCATTCTATCAAGAGCGCTACTCTTCCTCTAATATGGAGGCGGGGATGCCGGACTTCGTGATGCTGGCAAACGCTTACGGGATTAAGGGAATGGTGATTCGCGATCGCGCCGAACTCTCCGACGGGATCGCCGAAATGCTGGCCCACAATGGCCCAGTGCTGATGGATGTGCGCGTTACCAAGAACGAAAACTGTTACCCAATGGTGGCTCCAGGCAAGAGCAACGCTCAGATGATTGGCTTGCCAGAGCTGAGAAAGAAGTTGGAAGCTGATATTTACTGTACCAACTGCGGCGCTAAAAATAGCTCTAGCAACAGCTTCTGCCCCGAATGCGGCACCAAACTGTAACCGGATTTAGGGAATGGATATACGCAGATAAGATTCGCTATCATCTGCGTATATCTGCGTTCATCTGCGGTTAATATAAAAATTTATTCCGTCTAGCATTTCCCAATTAATTATAAAATTCAGCCCAAAGTTTGTAGTAGGGCTTCAGCCCAAAGGTTCGTAGTTGGGCTAAAGCCCAAAGGTTCGTAGTTGGGCTTCAGCCCAAAG
>CAZJNL010000785.1:0-3256 GCA_964546515.1 uncultured Oscillatoria sp. | reverse complement strand
AGCTAACCGTGTACTCCTCATCTTCATAAATCACCCCGGGCTGGTTCTTGTGAACCTTAATCGGGTAAGAAAAATGCGTGTGAGAGTAGCGCTGGCAGGCTTGCAGATAGTCACTCAGCCCAGTTGGGCCGTAAATATCGATGCGGTGGGGATTGCCGGCCAGCCCGACGCTGGCTAGCAGGCCCATCAAGCCGAAAATGTGGTCTCCGTGCGTGTGGGTGATAAAAATCCGAGTCAGCTGGCTGATTTTGAGGTCACTGCGCAAAATCTGGTGCTGGGTGCCTTCGCCGCAGTCAAACAGCCAGAATTCCGCCCGCTGGGGCAGGCGCAAGGCGACGCCGGAAACATTGCGCGACCGGGTCGGGACACCAGAGCTAGTTCCTAAAAATGTAATCTGCACTCGCTTTGTTAAATTTCAGCAATCCTTATCTCTGAGGTTAAACGCTACAGCCGCCTTGAGGGTGGGGTCGCGTGTGGCGGGCGGGTTTATAAATATCCGATGCTTCCCCGAGATATTTCTAGTGAACCCGCCCCTACCCGTCACAAATTTTAGCACCGGCAGCCACCGGGGGGTGCCGGCGACGCCCCTCTTCCACCCCAGGCAGGGAACCCCCATGCCATCAAAAAACCCCAACAATTCCTCGTGGAACCAGACCAGTCTGCCAAAGCGGGGATTCTTGTTGTAGAATTATCAGCGCCTACAGTAGGATGCTTGATTGAATCCCTTTTAGGGATTGAAACACTGAGGGGAATCCTTTCCGCTCTACCCCGCACGGGATTTTGATTCATGCAACATCTGCCTTCCGCTCTGCGCCGGACTAAAATTGTCGCCACGATTGGCCCCGCTACCAGCAGCCCAGAAGTGTTGCGGGCGCTGATACAGGCCGGCGCTACAACTCTGCGACTCAATTTCTCTCACGGCAGTCACGAAGATCACCAGCGCAACATTCGCTTAATTCGGCAGACTTCCTTCGAGCTCAACCAGCCGGTGGGCATTTTGCAAGACCTGCAAGGGCCGAAAATTCGCTTGGGGCGCTTTGAAACCGGCTCGATCGTCCTGGAAAAAGGCGATCCGTTCATTTTGACCAGCCGGCTCATTCCCGGCACGCAGCACATCTCCTCTGTCACCTACGAACCCCTGGCGGATGAAGTGCCGGCAGGATCTGTGATTCTGCTCGATGACGGCAGAGTCGAGATGCGCGTGGAAAAAGTTGACCGGCTCGCCCGCGAACTCCACTGCCGCACGGTGGTCGGCGGGACGCTCTCTAACAACAAAGGCGTTAATTTTCCTCAGGTTTACCTGTCCATTCGGGCGCTCACGGACAAAGACCGGCAGGATTTGCTGTTCGGTCTGGATCAGGGGGTGGACTGGGTGGCCCTCAGCTTCGTGCGCAACCCGGAAGACGTGCTGGAAATTAAAGAGATTATCGCTAGCGCCGGCAAGCGGGTGCCGGTGATTGCCAAAATTGAAAAGCACGAGGCGATTGAGCAAATGGAAGCCATCCTGTCGCTGTGCGATGGCGTTATGGTGGCCAGGGGCGATTTGGGGGTGGAACTGCCGGCAGAAGAAGTGCCGATTTTGCAGAAGCGCCTGATTGCTACCGCCAATCGGCTGGGAATTCCGGTGATTACGGCTACCCAGATGCTAGACAGCATGGTCAGCAGCCCCCGCCCGACTCGCGCCGAAATTTCGGATGTGGCTAATGCTATTCTCGACGGCACGGACGCGGTGATGCTCTCTAATGAAACAGCGGTGGGCAAATATCCGGTCGGCGCTGTGGAGACTATGGCCAAAATTGCCGAGCGGATTGAGCGGGACAAAATTACCTGCAATGTGGCCAGCGACGGAGCGGGCCGGTCTATTCCTAACGCTATCAGTCAAGCCGTTGGCCAGATTGCCCAGCAGCTGGGGGCCTCGGCAATTATGACGCTGACGAAAACCGGCGCTACGGCGCGCAATGTCTCCAAATTCCGACCGATCACCCCGGTACTGGCGGTGACGCCTCACGTGGAGGTGGCGCGGCAGCTGCAGCTGGTGTGGGGGGTGCGGCCCCTGCTGGTTCTGGACTTGCCCTCAACGGCTCAGACTTTCCAAGCCGCTCTCAGTGTGGCTCAGGAGAAGGACTTGGTGTCGGATGGGGATTTGGTGGTGATGACGGCGGGAACGCTGCAAGGGGTTGCCGGTTCAACGGATTTGATTAAGGTTGAGGTGGTGACAGCAGTGCTGGGCAAGGGCACCAGCATGGGCCAGGGGTCTGTCAGCGGTCGGGCCCGGGTGGCAATCAGCGCTGCGGAAGTGGGCAATTTCAACCCGGGCGAGATTTTGGTGGTTCCCCGCACCAGTGCTGATTTTGTCGAAGCCATGCGCAAGGCAGCAGGCGTGATTACTGAGGAGGAAAGTCTGACTTCTCACGCGGCGGTGATTGGCATGCGCCTGGGTGTGCCGGTGATTTTGGGGGTGAAGAACGCTACCCGGATTATTCGCAACGGTACGATGCTGACGCTGGACATGCAGCGAGGCTTGGTTTATTCTGGCGCAATCGGCTTCACTCAGGCAGAGCCGGTGCTCGCGACTTAATATAGTTTGGTTGCTGGGTGAATATTTCCAGCAATCATGCTATAATGTGCGGCTGCCGGTGTGTGACGGTGTCGCGTTTAGAGGCAGAGCACCGGATTCTTGACACTCCCCATTCCTGGGAGATTTTGTTAAGCAGTAGAGCTCCTGATTCTTGACACTGCCCATCCCCTATAGAGGTGGTAAGTGGCAGAGAACCAGATTCTTGACACTCCCAGTCTCCTAAAAGGTAGGGATTCCTGGTTCTACGAGCTGACTTGCTCCGCAGCGGTTTCCCGCTGCAAAGTAGCGGCCATCTCTCCCCTGGCGTGAGTTCCCGCCTGCCCGGCGGTACTGACTCCGAGAATCACAAGTCCTTTGAGCTTAATCCTGATGGCAGCGTTGTGGTCGCGGTGCAGCCTCAGCCCACACTTAGGACATTGGTGGGTGCGGTCACTCAGGCTTTTTCTGGCGCGATGCCCGCACCCCGAACACTCCTGCGAGGTGTAGTGGGGCGGGACTGCAACTGTCACAATGCGGTGAATCTTGGCGTAATGTTCGACCCCCCGAATGAACAGTGTCCACGCTGCATCATATATCGACTTAGCGAGGAAGTGGTTTTTGACGCTTGTTGTGCACTTTCAGGTCTTCGTAAACAATCAAGTCTGCCGACTTTACTAACGCCATTGCCGTCTTTACAGC
>CAZJNL010000784.1:0-3265 GCA_964546515.1 uncultured Oscillatoria sp. | reverse complement strand
CCAAAAGTTCGTAGTTGGGCTTCAGCCCAACCGGGCAACTTCCCATTCTATGGGCACCGCACATTATATAGCAGTAGCCACTTAGGTTAGGACGTAGGACAGGCGTCTCGCCTGTCCCTATCTTAGGTTAGGACGTAGGACAGGCGTCTCGCCTGTCCCTATCCCTACTAGCATGTGAGATACCTTGTCTTAAACTAACTGCCGATTGCTATACAATACATCCAAAGTTACCAGACAGGCGGCGGGCTGGGCTGTGGATTGCTTCCGGGCGACTCCCCTCTGGATTGCCGAAGTAATTCCACCTCTTTCCGCAAAGCTTCAACCTGCTGTTGCAGTGCTGTAATTTCTTCTTTCTTGGGCTGGTCAGCACTGCCTCCAGGAATTAATTCCGCAATCTTTTCTAGGGCACTATTTAACCACACGGCAGACTCGCCTCGAGTTAAGGCTCGGTTCCCGCGAAATGTGCCGTCGGGATATCCCGCGCTCACGCCGTACCTTTCTACCAGATTCTGCAGCGATTGAAAGTACCAGTCTGTAGGTTGCACATCTACCAACTGGGATATAGAATTTACTTGAGCTAAAGAAACTGAAGCCGTAGCTAAGATAACCACTATCAAGCCGGTGAGAGCCGCCATTAAACTCAGCGCTAAGGCTTTCCACTGATTCTTTGACATAGTTTGTCCTCCCCTGTATTATTATAACTCAAGTTGCTACTTAACCAAAGTTGCAACTTTTGGAGGCAGTCGCTTCGGAACTGCGCCAATGAAAATGTGTGGGCCACAACCCGACGGGAGGGCTAAAGCCCAACTACAAACATTTTTAAGTCAGAGCCTCCTTAGGTAGCAACTTGGGTTATTATAATATCATTATAAGATGAGATAGGGAGCGTTTGACTCCGCCCCCGCACCATTGTAGTGTATTGGCAGCAGCTTTACCAAGGGATATCATCCCCTGCTGCCGGCGGTGCTGTCGGGCGATTGCTGTTCTGTGGCGCAGCGGGGATCTGACCTATTCTTTGCTGGAAAGTTGAGATGGGAACCGCCCAACTCAGGGGGTCCATGCGCTTAAACAGTTCTGGGGATGGCTTAGTGCCGTCGGTAAAGATAAACACATCAATGCCTTGAAAGGGATAGTTGACTCGACCGTTAATCCCTATCAATTGGCCCTTTTGATTCAAAGCCGGCCCGCCGCTCATACCCAGGTCAATAGTATTGGTGTTTCCCAGCTGGTAGCCTTGCGGCAAAGAGCGGTCTGAGAGTATCATAGAGACAGTTCCCGCTGTTAGCTGAAAAGCTCGCAGCCCCCAGTCGAAAGTATTCTCAACAGCATTTGGGCCGGCGTCTCGATAGTTGGGGAATCCAGAAGTGTAAACCGGCTCCCCAACAGATACCTCCTGGAAATTTCCCGAGACAGCAACTCGATAAAGAGTAGGGCTGTCAAACTCAATCACAGCCAAGTCAACGCCATTCAGCGCCGGCACTGGTTTGCGGGAAGCGGAATGAGTTTTGCCATCCGGCGTCAGAACCGTATAGCGCCCCTCTTGATTCCCATTAGCTACATGAGCGCAAGTCAAAACCGTGTGAGTTTTGCCCTTGCGCTCAATTATAACGCCAGAACCCGCGCCTGGATTCGTCAAAACCCGCACCGTCACTTGTCTGGCAATCTCAGCAGGCGATTGAGCCAGCTGTTTTGAGCGAGTTGCTCCACTATTCTCCGCCGCCGCCAGTTCCCTGCGCACGGCATCTCCAAACCTCAAAAAAGTCGGGTGTTCAATGCCGTCAAGCGGGTTCCCGGACACAAAAACATCAGCCGGCACGCTGAGCAATTGCCTGATGGCTTGATGGGGGTTGGTTCCCCGTGGAATGTCGAACAAGCGGTTAATTGAATTGCAGCCAGAAAGTTCATCGCTGACATGGCAGATCGCCTCGCTTCCTCGCACCTCACCCGTCATCAGCAGCAAATCAGAAAGCTGGTTGCCGTTGCGGTTGACTGCTGCCTTCAATTTTTCCGCAACTTCAGCACAGCGCTGTTGGGAGTAACTGCTATTCCAGACAATCAGAGGTCTGGTTTTTTTGCCTGACTCTGTGACAGCAACCACCGCATAGCTGTTGGAGGTTTTCTGGCACTGAAAAAGCTTGCCTGTCGGGGAGCGCTGGCTGATTAAAACAGCAGCCAATGGCAAAATATAGCCTGCAGCAAGGGTGAGAGCAACAGCAGTGAGTTTCATCGCAAATTCAGAGCAACGCCAGAAAGATTTCGAGAATATTATAACTAACCAGAAGCCTTTAAACCAGGCACGCCGCAGTCGCGCCACCCCCAGAAACACCCCAGAGAAACTTCAAGAAACCAGTCTTCTTAAAGATACTGGTTTCTTGACCCCCGCTGGTAAATCTTGTTTCTTGACCCCAGGATTACCACGAAGGGTCACTCGGATTGCTAACCGGTGCCGTGTTATTGCTCGGTGTTGTGCTGTCGGACCCTAATGAATCCAGCTCTCGCTGCACAGCATCTCCGAAATCGGCGACAAAAGCTGACTCAGAATTCTGCACCGGCAGTCCAGTCCCTACAGGGTCGGTCAGACGCCCGATGAGATTGGCGAGAGCCTGACGCGGATTGCTTCCTCGCGGAACGTTCATCAGGTGGTTGGAGCTATTGCAACCACCCACTCCGGGGGTGATGTAGCACAGAACCGGGGAACCGTCCCGCGCCTCGCCGGTCATCACCTGCAAACCTTTGAGGCTCCCGCCATTCCGGGCTACTCCCTCAGCCAGTTTTTCGTTAACTATTTCACACCGCTGTTTAGGTGTGTACTCGGCCCCAAATTCTGTGGTTTGCCAGCTGATTATCGGTTTTGACTGTTTGCCGTCAGAGCGGACAGCGACTGTTGCCCACCCGCTGCCGTCTTGAATGCACTTGAAGGTTGTGCCGGCAGATGCGCCTGCAGGAGTTGAGCCTGCCGGGTTTTGTACAGGCGGACCCGCAGGAGTGCCTCCAGTTCCGCCTCCCTGTATTGGAGGTGCGGCTTGAGCTTCCGCTGTCAGCGCCACAGCGCCGCACAGGGTAAAAACAGTTGCGAAAGCTCTTGCAAAAAACTTAGATTTCATGGCGAACTCCTAGTTAGAATTGAATCAATTTCTAGCGGTAAGTTGAGAAAAGCTGTGATGTTCTTTAACATCTCCCACTTTCGCGGCTGGCGCTCCGGATCTCACCCCCGAACCCACCCCTAAAAAAGGGCGGGAAGGGGCGGGGGGCGGGGGCGGGGGTG
>CAZJNL010000783.1:0-3268 GCA_964546515.1 uncultured Oscillatoria sp. | reverse complement strand
TACAAACTAATTGCTTATTTCTTGGCGTTCTTGGCGTCTACCCTACGGGAAGCCGCCGCGTCCTGTGGCGGTTCATTATTAATCAGCAGCACAAGTAGGGTGCGTTGCCCTAAGAAGGCAACACTACAAATTTGATAGAAGAGGTGTGAGGCTTCAGGGAACAAAGACACCTGAAACCTCACACTTCCTGAAAGCTACAGAGACGATCCCAATCCTGCGTAGGCACCGTAGAAGAAAAGACCGACCAGGGCGATCACACCCAGACCGGCAACAGTTGCCACAAGCCACAAAGGAATTCTGCCCGGTTCAGACACAGCGTTTACCTCCCCATTAAAAACACAGCATGTCCCGTTTAATCGGGTTATTTGAGATTAACAGCCAGTTAGTTAAAGAAATAACTGGAAAACAAGATACCGAGAACAAAAATCAGTAGCATGCCCAAGTAGAAAGAAGTCCGGTTTAGCTCAACCGGCTGCTTGTTGGGGTTAGTAGAGCGAGTTGGCATGGATTTCTCCTAGCGTTGAATAAATTGCATAGCGGCGATCGCGCCCAAGAAGAAGATGGTGGGCACACCCAGGGTGTGTACCGCCAGCCAGCGAACGGTAAAAATCGGATAAGTAACAGGCTCGTTTGCTCTATTGGTCGCCATAATCTAAAACTCCGTCACTAACTACTTGATAAATTCCTGGACTTGTGTCTTGGCTTCAAAGCGGTTTTGCACGATAGGCAATTCTTCCCGGGTCTGAGTGAAATACTCATTGGGCCGAGGTGTCCCGAAAGCGTCGTAAGCCAAGCCGGTGCTGACAAACAGCCAGCCGGCGATAAAGAGCATGGGGATGGTGATGCTGTGAATCACCCAGTACCGCACGCTGGTAATAATGTCCGAAAACGGACGCTCACCTGTAGATCCCGCCATACATATTCCTCCTCAACAGAGCACGCTAAAAACTCAATCTCTATGATACGAAACTTCAAGAACACTCACAAGAGCGGCAAAACCGGCCCTCGTGCCGGCAGTTGCCATTGGCGTCAAGCCGCCGCCGGCTCCTGATATTTCAGGAGAACGCCTTGCTGACCAATGATAAAGCCTTGTTGGGGCGACAAAAAGACAATTTTGTAAAAATTAGAGGGAACATCCTCCACCTGGCGGTCTTTTTGCCAGGTTTTGCCCCCATCAAAACTGCACAGCAAGTTGCCACTCCCACCGGCGACCCAAATTTCATCCGGCGTTCTGTAGGCCATATCCAGCAATCCCCAGCTGGTGGACAACTCCGGATAGACAGCCTCCTGCCACTCTTCTGGGTTTTCCGGCTTGGTAAATTGAACCTGGCCACCGCGAGCGAGCATCCACAGACTCCCGTCCGGGTTAAATCCCATATTCTGGACGCGGCGGGAACTGTTGCGGTTGTGGGGCACCCAGGCATTTTGGCCCGGTTCCCAAGTCGAGTAGAAGTTGCCTTTGGCGGACACGGCAACATATCCGCCCGCCGGTGAGCGCTCAATATTGCGAACCACCCCGACCGCTTCCTGCACCATCGCTTTCCAGTTTTTCCCCCCATCTGCACTCCGGTAGATGGCTCCCACATTAGTAGTCATCTCAGCTGACTCTGGGCCAAGCGCCAAAATCGTGTTAGGGGCTCCCGGCAGCTTAGCACTCAGGGGAATGCGAGTCCAAGATTTGCCCTCATCCTCCGTATGCAGCAAGATGGAAGGCTCTCCCACAATCCAGCCTTCTTTACCAGAAAAGCTCACCGATGTCAAGACGGCTTTTTCCTCTTCCAGATTCAGGCGTTTCTCCTGCCAGGTCAAGCCACCATCGGTGGTTTCCAGCAGGGTAGCGTCGCTGCCCACCAGCCAGCCGTGGTTGGGATCTGCTGTAAATGCAATGTCTTGCAGGTTGGCCTCTGTGGGCAGATTAATCACTTGCCAGGGGTTGACACTGGTGGAAGTAACCTTGGAACACCCCACGCAGAGGAGGACAGCTGCTAGCAACAGGACAATGCGCTTAAACGGTTTGACGATCGAGTCCATTACGTTTTTTTTCGATTCAACTAATTTTCCCAGGAAGTGGGGGACTTGAGAAAGTCTCACTGCAAGCCATATAAGCTGAGCAGCAACAGGAAGCCAATGGCCAAGCCGCCAAAAATCAGCAGGTTCTTCTGCGCCGGCGTCAGCGTGTTGACCCCCAGCCCGAAACCGAGATTTTCCCGGAATCCCGAGGCGGTGCCGGCAGGGCCAATATTGCTGAACTGGACGGCCCGCGCCCCGCACACCGGGCAGCGCCAAGTCACCGGCAGCGCTTCAAACGGCGTTCCTGCCGGAATTTGACGCCGGTCATCTCCCTTTGCCGGTTCGTAGACGTAGCCACAGGAGCGGCATTCGTGACAGTCTAGCTGTGTCGGATCAATGGCTTCGGTACTCATGGAACGGGATGATGGATAGAGGGTTAGGATCGCCCACAGTCATAATATTAAATTTATCAATGCTTTTGTTAAAGATTGTCAAGGAATCGGCGGCAAAATTAAGCTAAGGGGCCTTAGCCGTTAAGGAAAGCTCAGGTAGCCCACTCGGTCTGGGGGCGGGCCACAGCCTCTGGGACTGACCGGCATGCGGTGCGCGGGCCGGCCCGCCTCAATTGGCCACGGGACTTACCCAGAAACCGGGTTTCTCAACCAGCAGTCTTGACTTTCAGCCCTCGCTCCAGGACGAGAAACCCGGTTTCTTTCACTGCGTAAGTCCCGTGGCCTTTACCCGCGCCCACCCTTGTGATGTAATGTAAAAAAGTAGAAACAAACGTCCCTCCACCTGAGCAGTCCCTATTAATCGTGTTTGCACTCACCGGCTACGAGTATTTCTTAGGATTTCTCATCATTTGCAGCCTGGTGCCGGTATTGGCCCTGGGAGCGTCCAAACTCGTGCGGCCCAAGGGCACGGGCGCAGAGAAACGCACCACCTATGAGTCCGGGATGGAACCCATCGGCGGGGCTTGGATACAGTTCAACATCCGCTACTACATGTTTGCCCTGGTGTTTGTCATCTTTGATGTTGAGACTGTCTTCCTCTATCCCTGGGCTGTTGCCTTCCACCTGCTTGGCGTGCTGGCTTTCATCGAAGCCCTGCTATTTATTGCGATTCTGGTTATTGCACTCGTGTATGCGTGGCGCAAAGGAGCCCTAGAATGGTCATGAACTCTAATCTTACAGCCCCCACGACTTCCAAGGGGCAGCTGATCAACCCAGTGCAGCGGCCCGAGGTGACGAGCAACCTG
>CAZJNL010000782.1:0-3282 GCA_964546515.1 uncultured Oscillatoria sp. | reverse complement strand
GCGCTGCGGCACCAATCTGTCTGTAGGGATGCTCCTGACGGCAGGACTGGCCGTTGGCATCCACCTGCTGCTGCCCCGAGGGCCGGTGGAACAGCTTCTTGGTTTGGGCGTGGCAGCCACTACTGCCGCCCAGCTGGCTCCTGACCTGGGCAGCTTCGCTCAACGCTACTTGACCACTGCGATTCCCTTCAATCTGGCTATTGAAGATGTTAGTATCACCCGCGACCTCTGGGGGCGGAGCGCCCATTTCGTCCGCGTCCGCTGGAGGGAGTGACCGCACAGGCAAGAAGGATGACGCGCTCTCGTCGGGTGCCCGTCAGCCATTGTCCCCGCCGCTGACCCTACCCCTGCGGCCTTCCCTTTGGCGCAAGCTTGACCGCAGGGCGGGCCCGGTAGGGTGAAGGCTTTTGGAGCAAGGTTGGCCCGCTTCTGGAACTCCTCTGACCTACAGCCGCCTCAGGCGGTGCGGGATCGAGACAAAAGCCGGCTAATAGCAACAAAACTTAAAGAAGAGAGTGAGTCAAGAGTCCAAATAGGATAGTACGCTGAAAAACAATTACCTGTTTCGTTTAACAATCCATCGCATTCGGGAAGGAAGATCATGGTTCAACGCGGCTCTAAGGTTCGGATTCTCCGTAAAGAGTCCTACTGGTACAAGGATGTGGGCACGGTTGCTTCCGTAGACCAAAGCGGCATCAAGTACCCCGTCATCGTCCGCTTCGAGAAGGTCAATTACTCCGGGATCAACACCAACAACTTCGCGCTTTCGGAAGTGGTTGAGATTGAAGCTCCCAAGAAGGATAAAAAAGCGCCCGCAGCTCCCGCCGCCAAGGCTGGGGTGAAAGATGCAGGCTCCGGGAAGGCCGGTAGCGGCGGAAAAACCAAGTAGAAGGAGACTGGCTTCCCAGAAGCTAAATCCTGAGAAGGGAGGCCAACCGGGCACTCCCGCTCGGGGAACTGAAGGGCATTAAGTTTTGCCAGAACTTCCAGAAGTTGAAACGGTGCGCCTGGGGCTGAATCAAGTCACCTCAGGCCAGGAAATACTGGGTGGGGATGTGTTGCGGCCTCGCACCATCGCCCATCCTCTTTCTGCTGAGGATTTTTTGGCTGGGCTGCAAGGGGCAACGCTGGCCCAGTGGCAGCGGCGGGGTAAATATTTACTCGCCGAACTCTGCAAGCCGGCATCAACGCCTGAAGGGAGCGCTCTGAGCGTACCGCCGCTCCCGAATCTTTGCAAAGCGGGCTGGTTGGGCGTCCACCTGCGCATGACCGGCCAGTTGCTGTGGCTGCATCAGGACACGCCCCTGCAAAAACACACCCGCGTCCGCCTTTTCTTCACCGGCAATCGCGAGTTGCGCTTTGTAGACCAGCGGACGTTTGGCCAGATGTGGCTGGTTTCGGGGGCAGCAGATCCCTCTGACACGATTGCCGGGATCGGGCAGCTGGGGCCCGAACCTTTCTCAGCTGAGTTTTCCGCAGAATACCTGGCAAAGGCTCTCCAGCACCGCCGCCGTCCTGTAAAAACGGCTCTGCTCGACCAGTCGATTATTGCCGGTGCGGGCAACATCTATGCCGATGAAGCTTTGTTTAAGGCCGGCGTGCGCCCGGACGCGCTGGCAAGGGATTTGAGCCTGCAGCAAATAGCTAAATTGCGCGACGCCCTGATTGAGGTTTTGCAAGAGGCTATTATAGCCGGTGGTTCGACGATTCGCAACTTTGTTTCTGTAGAGGGCGTTAACGGCAACTATGCGGCTGTCGCTTGGGTGTACAGTCGAGCAGGCCAGCCCTGTCGCGTCTGCGGCACGCCGGTGCAGCGCCTCAAATTAGCCGGTCGGTCGTCGCACTTTTGCCCGCAGTGCCAGCGGTAGCAGGGCTGGCACCATCGAGCTAGACCGGGCCTTTTGCCCGATGCCCGATGCCCAATGCCCGATGCCCAATGCCCGATGCCCCGGAAGCGCCCTACAATTTTTAATGACAGCAATCCGAGACTCCAGACAGTATGCCAGAAAAGAAAAATGCGGCAATTAAAAAAGGCGACCAAGTCCGCGCCGTCCGCGAAAAGTTGGAAAATAGCCTGGAAGCGCAAGCGTCTGACCCCCGCTTCCCTCCCTATCTCTTTGACAGCAAGGGTGAAGTTGTGGACATCCGGGGCGATTACGCTTTTGTTAAGTTTGGCAAAGTGCCCACGCCGAATATTTGGTTGCGTATCGACCAGCTAGAACCCTTTAAGTAACCTGAAGCGGGGCGCGAGAGGGGGCAAATATATCCCTGTGGGGCTCGCACTTCACGCGCCCGCCCTCTTGACAGACGCAGCTTTGTGTGGTAAAGAGACGCGCAACGGGAATTGGAGGGCGGTGAGGCAAAAAGTAAAGATTCCCCAAATAATACCGGCACTAGCCGGGAACCGGTGTGAGAATAATGCCGGAAACGGGATAGAAAAAAATCGATATGACAGACACTCCTTTGTCCAAGCCTGTTTGTACCGGCAGCCGCGTGGCGGTTATTGGTGCCGGCAAAGTTGGCAGTACCCTGGCCCAGCGGATTGCTGAGAAAAACATCGCCGATGTGGTGTTGCTGGACATCATACCGGGCATGCCCCGAGGCATTGCTCTCGACCTGATGGAAGCCCGGGGGGTGGAGCGCCACGACCGGCAGATTATTGGCACAACGGATTACAAGGATACCGCCGGCTCTAGCATTGTGGTGATCACTGCCGGTCTGCCTCGCAAACCGGGGATGAGTCGGGAAGACTTGGTGAAGACTAATGCCAAGATTGTGGTGGACGCCACTAAACAAGCGATTGCCAATTCTCCGGACGCCATCCTGATCGTGGTGACCAATCCGCTGGACGTGATGACTTACTTGGCTTGGGAAGCCAGCGGTATCCCCGGAAACCGCGTGATTGGTATGGCAGGGGTGCTGGACTCGGCGCGGTTCCAGACCTTTATTGCGATGGAACTGGGCGTTTCCGTGCGCGAGATCAACGCTATGGTGCTCGGCGATCACGGGCAGCTGATGGTGCCGGTGCCTCGCTACAGCACGGTTGGGGGTATTCCGATTACAGAACTGATGGACGCCGCTACGATTGAGCGCCTCGTGCAGCGCACTCGCAATGGCGGGACGGAAATTGTGGAACTGATGCAGACCGGCAGCGCCTATTTCGCACCGGCGTCTTCCGCCTGTCTGATGGTAGAGGCGATTTTATTCAATGAGTCGCGCCTGCTGCCGGCAGCTGCCTATCTGCAAGGGGAATACGGTTTGCAGGATATTTTCCTGGGCGTG
>CAZJNL010000781.1:0-3291 GCA_964546515.1 uncultured Oscillatoria sp. | reverse complement strand
AGGTTAATCAACCCGACACGCTCATATTAAATCTTATCGTTAGCTGGGTTTGGACAAACGCACCAAAATGTAGGCAATCTGTGACTTTTCTAGTTTTTCAGCCGTTTTTATCTTCCCCAACGTCCGCAGATAGCGCCCGAAGCTTAACGAGGTTGTCTCAGTTATATCTTCTATTGCATTAACAATGAAGCCCGCATCTTGGCACATCTTTTGATAGTCAGGCAAATTCAGAATTAGATTCTCCTCGGGAATTAACCAGGACTTAAGCCATTGAGTTTTTTTCCAGAGAATATCGCTGATAATCAAACTACTTCCGGGTTTGAGGACGCGATAGGCTGAGCGTAAAAATGCAGCCCGCGACGGAAAATGGAAAGCAGCTTCTACAGAAACTGCTAGGTCAAAATATTCGTTGGGTAACATCAGATTAGATGCGTCCATGACTTGATAGCTAGCTAGCCGGTGATGTTGGCGAGCATAGGCTATCTGCCGGTAAGAAATATTAATACCTACCACTTCAGCGTGGGGGTAATGTTTGGCAATTATTTCTGTACCCGCCCCAAGTCCGCAACCAACATCAAGAATCCGAACAGGAGAGTTTCCCGCAGTTTGGGGTAGAATGGGGTCAATATGTCGCCTTACTAGCGTCTCGCAGGCTTCAGGTAGGGTACTGGCTCCCTGACTCCAGTCCCCGACATTGAAGAAATCTATGTTTTGGTAGAGCGAACGCATACTTGGCTCGAATATGAGCCGGTCATAATCCATCGCGTAGTCTAAGGCTGCTATTTTTTCTGGCTTGTCCATATACCATCTGTACTGGGGGGAGTCGGAATAGGAATAAATTGGTTTGGCGTCGCTTCCAGTCCATTTTTAGGAGAGGAAGAGACTATTGGCAAGATTACCCCATAAAGGTTTTTTTGTCAACCCCGATTGCTTGAACCACGCTCTAGTTTCGTCAAACTCGCGTAAAATACCAAACTGATGTCTGTTCAAACCGCTTTACAATTTATCCAGCAAGTGCGGGCTGATGTTGGGCTAAAAAGTAAACTTTTAGCCCTCAAGAACAGCCCGGACTTGGAAAGCCTCGTCAAACTTGGCGCTGAAGCCGGTCTGAGTTTCACGGTTGAGGAACTGCAAGCCGCGCACAAACACGACTGGGCGATGCGCTGGTTGCTCTATAACTCTTGAGAGAGGGATTAAAATACAACTGGTAGCGATTTCAACCCGCGCAAGAGGAAAGTTTCCTCCCATTCGAGGGATTCCGTTGCTAAGGATAAGCCAGGCAAACGGCGCACCAGCGTCTCTACCACAATTTCTGTGGTTAATTTAGTCAGGTGTGCGCCCAAGCAAAAATGGATTCCTTGACCGAAGGAAAGGTAGGGGTTAGGCTTGCGCCTAATGTCAAACTTGTCCGGCTCGGTAAATCGCTCCGAATCTCGATTAGCAGCAGCTAGGATACAGTGGATGCTTTGACCTTGATGAATTCTTCGAGCTGATAGTTGGATATCGCATTGTGCTGTGCGCGAGGTGGCCTGAATCGAACTGTCATAGCGCAAAATTTCACCGACCGTCGTTTCAATCAGTGACGAGTCTGATTTGAGCAACTCTAACTGTTCTGGATGGCGCAGTAGTGCCAGTATGCCGTTGCCAATCAAATGCTTACTGGTTGAGTGTCCGGCAAAAAACATCAGGATGCAATTTGCTATGAGTTCTTCTTCGCTCAATTTGCCTTCAGCTTGGGCTTGAATTAAAATGCTAATCAGCGCATCTTGAGGATGGGAGTAGTTGTGCCATTTGGCAATTAAGCTGCGGAAGTATTCAGCAAAACCGGCAATGGCCAACAGACCTCGCTCATTGGCGAGCGGGGTCACGTCCAAATCCATCGCCAAGGACAAGTCCTCAGACCACTGCTTGAAGCGGGGATGCCATTCTTGTTTTGGAATTCCCAATATCTGACAGTTCGCTCCAAGGGTGAGCGGATAAGCTAGCTCGTGAATAATATCCATCTTGCCGCGCTCTTTGACCCGATCGATGAGGTCGTCAACGTTCGCCTGAAGGTGCGAACGCAATGCTTGAATTCGGGGTTGAGTGAAGGTATTATGCAGCAAGTGACGGATTCTCGTATGATCGGGTGGGTTTCTCAGCACTAACCACAGCTTCATCAGTTTTTGACTTTCCTGACGCAGAGCCAAAAATCGGTTACTTGGCTCTTGTTTGGCTGTCTGCAGCCTTACCAGTTCTTCCTCTGCTTCTTTCTCTGAACGACCAAAGCTAGGGTTCGGCAGAACTTCCACAATATCAGCGTAGCGCGTCAGCACCCAATCGTTCCGCTCGGGTCGATAGTAGATCGGGTGGTGAGTCCGCAGATAGTGATAGGTGGGATAGGGGTTGGCGCGAAACTCTGGCGAGCGCGGATTAAATGGCAAAGGCACGGTTTCGTTTTGAATTTTTTCACTCATCTTTCATTCCTCAATCTGCTACAATATCAATTAGGGGAAAGGACTGGCACCACTTTACCGGCGATTGCAGCGCGGCATCGACAAGACTGCGAAGACAGCCCAGCTGTCCGGGTGGTTGCCGGTCGCCGTAGACCCGATCGAAGTTTTGCTTCCACAGGGCGATTGTCCGCAGGGAGTAAAACCGCCGGTCTTGCATGAATTGAATTTTCCAGCCAGCTGATTCCACATCCCGAACCAGTTCAGACACCGTGCAAAGAACCATAGATCCACCAAAGGTCGTTCGCTCTCCCGAATAGCTGTCCGCAGCACAACTGTCTGACAAGATTAAGCGAGACGCACAGGAACGCAGCCGGCGCAGATGTTCGGCTTTATTGCGAATATGAGAGATAATTTCTATGTGGAAAATTAGGTCATACTCGCCATGAAACTCATCTTGTTCCAAGTCTTGCTGCCACACATTTAAGCCCTGGCTCCGACAATATTCTACCTGTGTCCTGCTGAATGCGATACCCGCTACAGAGCAATTGCGCTCCGAGATTAACATCTTGGCTCGCCCTCCCCAACCGCAGCCCACATCTAAAACGCGCGAACCCGCAGGAATATAAGGATAGTAGTTCCTAATCGTTTGCCGCAAACCGTTTTCCAAATCTTCCTGACCGCGAAAGTACCCGAAATGGTAGTGCAACTCCTCGCCGATAATCTGTTTCCATTCGGAAATAGATTCAGCAGAATAAAACTTATCTAGGTCAAACGTCATTGGATTCTGGATTTTGGATTTTGGATTTTATTCCTCGTTCCCAGCCTCAGGCTGGGAACGCCGTTCTGTCGGCTCCGC
>CAZJNL010000780.1:0-3295 GCA_964546515.1 uncultured Oscillatoria sp. | reverse complement strand
TAGTATTCTTCCCCCCTTTTTAAGGGGGGCTAGGGGGGATCAGGGTTTGAGACTCTTAGTGCGCAAGTCGTAAATATAGATCAACCAGCTAGGATTCACAACGATTCCAGCAAGTATAAAATAACCTTTCTGTATAACAGACTACATTTCGCCCGCGCCTTCCGATTGTTTTAACAAAGTTGCCGTCTCCACGCCCGACCGGCACGCGCTGCCGGTGCCAGCGAGTCACATCTGTGATAAGTATTGCTGATAGCCCAAACTGTCGAGACGCGCTTGCTTTTGCACGACAGATTCAGCTAAAGAAGCCTGATACACCCGCACGCGCTCTAATAAGTCTGGCTTATGAGTCGCCAGAATCCGCACGGCTAAGAGTCCAGCATTGGTGGCGCTGCCGATGGCCACGGTAGCCACCGGCACCCCTGCGGGCATTTGGACAATCGAATAAAGCGAGTCCACACCCTGGAGGTGGCGGCTGGGCACCGGCACTCCAATCACCGGCAAGGGCGTCAGGGAAGCCACCATCCCGGGCAGGTGGGCTGCCCCGCCGGCACCGGCAATAATCACTTTGATACCCCTCAGGTGGGCTTGCTGGGCGTATTCCACCATGCGTTCGGGGGTGCGGTGGGCGGAGACGATCGCCACTTCCCAGGGGATTTGGAATTGTTCGCAGATGGCGATTGCGCCCTGCATGGTGGGCAAGTCGGAGTCGCTGCCCATGATGATGCCGATTTGTGGTTGAGTCATTTTGAACCGCCATAGACGCGCCAGCGGCTTCCCGCAGGGTAGACGCAGAGAGCGCCAAGAAGGAATAATTGGGTTGATTAAGTGTGCGATTAGTTGCTGCTGCGATGGATATTATCAACGCTCGGGTGCCCGGTTGGCAAGGCCGGCACCGAATTCGGGTTGATGGCTTTGGGGTGATTCAGTCTATTGCGCCGGCTGGCTTTGCAGAGGGGCAATCGGAAACTGCCGCACCGTCTGCGGTTGTGGATGCTGCGGGGGACTGGATTTCTTTGGGTGGGGTGGATGTTCAAATTAATGGGGCGCTCGGTTTGGCTTTTCCCGACCTCGATCCCGATAGTGCCCACCGGCTGCCTGCTATCTGCGAGTTCCTCTGGAATCAGGGCGTGGATGGATTTTTGCCCACTCTTGTCACCACTTCTGTGGAGAAGTTTCACCGCGCCCTCGCTGTCTTGGCTGATTTTGCGGCGTCGCAGCCATCTGGCGCACCGGCAGCGAGGATTCTCGGCGTCCACCTGGAAGGGCCTTTTCTCAATCCTGAAAAGCGCGGCGCTCACCCGGCGGAGTATATTTTACCGCTGACCGGAGAAAACGTCAAGTGGGTTCTGGGAGATTACGCCGGTATTGTTAAAATCATCACCCTAGCGCCGGAGTTAGATCCCACCGGCGAGGCGATTTCCTATTTGCGCTCTCTGGGCATTACGGTGAGTCTGGGCCACTCTATGGCCACAGCTGAGGCAGCCCGGGAAGCGTTTGCGCGGGGTGCGTCGATGGTGACTCACGCTTTTAATGCTATGCCGGCGCTGCACCACCGGCAGCCCGGATTGCTGGGTGCGGCGATTGTCCATCCGGATGTCTGGTGTGGCTTGATTGCGGATGGGGAGCACGTTTGCCCGACAGTGATCGATGTGCTGCTGCGGGCGAGTTTCTACGAGAAAGGGGTGTTTTTGGTGAGTGACGCCCTAGCGCCGGTGGGATTGCCGGATGGGGTTTATCCTTGGGACACCAGGCAGATGGAGGTTCGGGGCGGCACTTGCCGGCTGCAGGATGGAACGCTTGCCGGTACAGCGTTACCTCTGCTGGCCGGTGTGGAAAATCTGGTAAAGTGGGGAATTTGTGGGGCGGAGCGTGCGATTGCGCTAGCTACGGAAGCGCCGAGACGCGCGATTGGCTTGCCGGCAATGGCTGCAGGGCAGCCGGCTCATTTGTTGCGCTGGCATTTGGATGAGGCGACAGGAGAGTTGAGTTGGCAGCGGTTGGATGTATACAGCAGATTCCAACCGAATGAGGTACAGACTTACGATCCCCCCCTTACCCCCCCTTAAAAAGGGGGGATTTGAAAAATAGCCCCCCTTCTAGGGCGGTTCCCGCACGGAGACTGCCCGTTGGGGGGAGGGCTCAAAATGTACTCTACGCAAGTGCTTGCCTGCTGTAACCGCCAAGACGCCAAGCTCGCCAAGAAAGAGGGGAAGTCGGTTGGGTTTCACCGGCAGCAGATAGGAAAGGCGACTGGACGTGGTAAGTTGAAAAGTTGGAAACAGTTGAACCGCAGGCAGATTGATGAACGCAGTTGATGACAAAACCATCGTCAGGGAGTATTTTAACGCCACCGGCTTCGATCGCTGGCAGCGGATTTATGGCGATGGCGAGGTGAATAAAGTCCAGCTGGACATCCGCTCCGGACACCAGCGGACGGTAGATACTGTCATCAGCTGGCTGAGTGCTGATGGCAATTTGCGGGGGCTGTCGGTGTGTGACGCAGGTTGCGGTGTTGGCAGTCTGAGCATTCCCCTGGCTCAAGCGGGGGCAATCGTCTACGGGAGCGATATCTCGGAAAAGATGGTTGCAGAAGCCTACCAGAGAGCGCGGGGAGTTCTGGGCGCTAATAATAATGTCACGTTCATGGCGCAGGATTTGGAAACTTTAAGCGGTCGCTACCACACGGTCATTTGCCTGGATGTGCTGATTCACTACCCGCAAAACAAGGCTGCTGAGATGATCGGGCACCTCTGTTCTATGGCGGAGTCGCGTCTGATTCTCAGTTTTGCGCCGAAAACTTTTGCTCTGAGTTTGCTCAAGAAAGTTGGGGAGTTTTTCCCCGGACCGAGTAAAGCAACCCGCGCCTACCAGCATCGCGAAGCCGAGCTTGTCAAAATTCTGGAAAGCAATGGTTTTTCAATTGGCAGGCAAACGATGACCAGCACTCGCTTTTATTTCTCGCGCCTTCTGGAAGCAACTCGCATTTAGGGCTTTTCCATCCCCCCAGGTTTAAAAACCTCACCGGCTAACCCCCTCGTAAAAAACTCTGTAGGGTGCGTTACCGATCGGAACGGCACCCTACCATCCTTTGTAAAATTCCAAGATGATTCGGATTTTTTTGGCAATTGCGGCAATTATCGGCGGACTTTCTGTGGCTGCCGGTGCTTTTGCCTCTCACGCTTTGAAGGAACATCTCAGTGATAGCTCGCTATCCATTTTTGAAACCGGCGCTCGCTATCAAATGTACCACGCCTTAGCCCTGCTGGCAGTGGCTTTGCTGTTAACTCGCACGCTC
>CAZJNL010000779.1:0-3295 GCA_964546515.1 uncultured Oscillatoria sp. | reverse complement strand
CCGAGAATTTCTCCTCGCTCCCAAACCCTAGCCGTGGTGCCGTCAGACCGGTATGCCACGCAATCTGCCGTGTAGTCAGCGCCTGAATTAGGATCGAGGCTGTAGCTAATCGCCAGTTTGAGGCGGTCGCGGACGGTGGGGCAGTCGATGGATCCCACCACAGTTTCACAGTTTTGGGCGAACACCTGGAAGGTTGCGATCACCTGATCCAGGGACGAGTAGTGGTCTGGGTGATCGTGTTCGATGTTCGTCACAACGCCGATAAGGGCGGCGAGCTTGACCAGAGATCCGTCCGATTCATCCGCCTCTGCCACCAGATACGGCCCTTCTCCGAGACGGGCATTTCCTTCCCAGGCACTCACTTCTCCTCCCACTACAACCGTTGGGTCTAGCCCGGCATGCAGCAGCAGATACCCAATCATGCTGCTGGTGGTGGTTTTGCCGTGGGTGCCGGCTACGGCGATGCTCTGGTAATTCTGAATCAGGGCTGCCAGCAAATCTGACCGGTGGAAAATCGGACATCCCAACTCCAGGGCGGCTCGATACTCGGAGTTGGCCGGATTTATGGCCGTTGAGCAGATCACCTGCGGCCAGTCTGCCTTTGCTGGTCGATGGCCGTTGCACCGGCCTGGATGCCTTAAGGTTTCATCTGTCGAACCCGCCAGTTCGCCCTGACAAACTGCCACTGCGGATAAAGCTTCGCCCTCCTCAAAGCCCGCTGGCTGGAATACTTTTAAATTGCTTGCGTCCTGACGCCAAAAGATATGAGCGCCCATTTGCTGCAACCGCTGAGTAATGTGGCTGGAGCGAAGATCCGAGCCATAAACGGGCAGCTGACGCTTAGCCAGAATGTACGCGAGGGCTGACATTCCAATTCCGCCGATTCCGATGAAATGGAATGGCCTGCCGCTGAAATCTACAGATGTCGGCATATTTAGCTCCTTACACACCACACCACGCCAATGACACGCGATATCATATCAAGAATTGCTTTTTTGCGATACAGTCCTGAAGAAAATTTGCGTAATTCCACCCAGGCTTTTTGGGCCTATCCACACAGGCGACTCCACTGGAAACTGCGATTCCTTGATTATTATTTCTCTATCCTGGGACTGTGTATATCTTTAGGTTCTAGATACATTGCTCCTCCAGCCATTTCCTGAAAAACCAAGGGTGACGCAGACTACAGCGAAGAGCCGTGGGCTGTCCCGCTCCCGATCTTAACCGCGACTGAGACTGCGGTAGCCACAAAGCAGCCTGAAAATAGCTCTCCAGTTTACCATTTAATGCGCCCCGGGAACCGCCGCATTGGCGAAGAAAGCCTTCAGGCCAACTGGGAGTTGAATCCCTGTGGGAGCTAAGGGGGCAGACCCGCCTGTTCTCCGCTTGATGAATTTTCATTCTCCTTGAGGTTGAGAGGGGGGCACCTACGGGCGGCACGCTGTAAAATCCCTGTACAGGTATGTGTCCCTATTCCCCAGTTGGGGCCTAACGGGGCACTCTCTTTTTTTGCCAAGTCATTAAGCGTATTACAGCTCAGCTCACAGAGCAGCGGTTATAGGGGTTTTTACTCATGCCCAATACAAGCTGTGTCTGGGGATGCACTATTATATATAAATTGCGCTCATTTCGTTTGTATGAATCCCTCTCAGGGATTGAAATTGAGCTGTTCCCAGGACGGTTTGGGCGTGCCTCAAATGGCCTAATGGGCCTGCTTGTGGCGGAAGCTGGCTGGAATCCGCTGGCTAAAGCGAGGGCAATCTGGGTTGCCAAAAGCCACACTTCCCACTTTTGCGATCTCCCCGAGGCTTGAGGCAAGCGTGGGGGCGAATGTTAGCCGCACCGGCACTGCGGGTGCCCTAGGACAGTCGGCTCAATGTCCTGTCATCGCTGCACGACCCATCGCACCGGCCATGTCCTTGGCCACAGGCACCCCACGCGCTCTCGGTGGTAGCGGCCCACAGGCACCCAGGCACTGGATTGCCGGCGCAGATGCATTGTAAATTTTACCCTGATGGCACCTGCTTGCTGGAACTCGCGCCGGCTCTTTTTCTCAAATCCGGTTAATTGCTTCTCATGTTTAGCAGAGCGGCAAAAATTTTAACGGATTGAAGCCCCTGGAGAATATAAAATAAATCTAAAATCTAAGGCGGTTGGGAACAGGCTGGCCGGCAGGCGCGGTGGCGGAGTGGGGGCGGAGTGGGATGGGCCGGTGCTGCCGGTTGGGCCGGTGGGAGCGTCCCGGAGGCAGCGGTTTGAGGTACTGAGAACCTGTATCAGGGCGATGGGGAGCGGGGAAATTTTGCATGAGAGCGCGGGAAAAGATTGTACACCCTTTGCGATATGATCTGGGGATTACCGGGTATTTGTTTTATTACACAGAGGGCAAGACGCAGTGATAAGAGTCGCGATCAACGGTTTTGGGCGCATTGGACGTAACTTCATGCGCTGCTGGCTTGGCAGAACCAACAGCCAACTCGATCTCGTTGCTATCAACGACACTTCCGATCCAAAAACCAACGCTCACTTGCTGAAGTATGACACGATGCTGGGGACGTTGAAGGATGTGGACATCAAGGCTGATGACAACTCCATCACCGTCAACGGCCATACAGTCAAATGCGTTTCGGATCGCAACCCCTTGAACTTGCCCTGGGCGGAATGGGGAATTGACTTGATCATTGAAGCGACGGGCGTGTTTGTTGACACTCCGGGCGCATCTAAGCATATGCAAGCAGGCGCGAAGAAGGTGCTGATTACCGCTCCCGGTAAGGGCTCCGACATCGGCACCTACGTCATGGGGGTCAACCATGAAGCCTACGAGCACGACAAGCACGACGTCCTCAGCAACGCCAGCTGCACGACTAACTGTCTGGCACCGGTTGTTAAAGTGCTGCACGAAAACTTCCGCATTATCAAAGGCACGATGACCACCACCCACAGCTACACCGGCGACCAGCGGCTGCTGGACGCCAGCCACCGGGATGTCCGGCGGGCGCGGGCTGCGGCGATGAATATTGTGCCCACCTCCACCGGCGCTGCCAAAGCTGTGGCTCTGGTAATCCCAGAAATGAAGGGCAAACTCAATGGTATTGCCATGCGGGTGCCCACCCCCAACGTGTCGGTCGTGGATTTTGTGGCTCAGGTCGAGAAAAAGACCTTCGTTGAGGAGGTCAATCAAGCCCTGCAGCACGCTGCTGAAGGCCCAATGAAAGGCATTCTGGAATACAGCGATCTGGAGCTGGTTTCTTGTGACTATCGCGGTCACGATGCCTCGTCTATCGTGGACGCCAGC
>CAZJNL010000778.1:0-3296 GCA_964546515.1 uncultured Oscillatoria sp. | reverse complement strand
GGGGATCGGAACGGGAACATCTTCAGAACTAGCAACTTAGGTTAGGATATATCCTTACGATAGTTTGTTTTTTAAAAGGCCAAAGCGCTTAAACATCGGGCTGGCTTGCCATACAGCCCGCCGGCACTGCACGGTGGCGAGGTCTGTAAATAACTCCGCTCAGAACTTAACCCCTCCTCGCTCCTCCTGTTTGAGGAGGGGCGGGGGGAGCCAGAAAAACAGGGAATGCTCGAGGGGGTGTGAGAAATACTGGCATTCCGCCCGAGAAAAGTCGGTTCTACTGGGGAAGAGCCGGTTGAGATTCGGCAGCGGCTGCTTGTGCGGCTTTTGCCGAGGCGGCAATGATTTCCTTCTCTTGCATTTCCAGCAATTCCGGCACCGTTACAAACCGGTAGCCGAGTTCTTTGAGCCCGGCTATGATGGCAGGCAAAGCCCGCACGGTTCTCCACCGGTCGCCGCCACCGTCATGCATCAGGACAATTCCACCGGGCTTGGCGTCATTGAGGACTGTGCTGACCAACATTTCCACGGAGGTGCTCGCCTGCCAGTCCCGCGTGTCCACTGACCACAGGAGAACGACATCCTGACTGTTGCGGGCGTAATCGGCTAACCCATTGTCCAGCAGGCCAGCCGGTGGGCGAAACAGCGCGGTTTTCACTCCCGTCGTCTCGAAGATATAGTCATTTGTGCTGTCAATTTGTTTGGCTGCGGTCGCCCGATCCATGTAATAGGTGGGGTGATCCCAAGTGTGGTTGCCAATCGCGTGACCGGCAGCAACGACTTGCTTGGCTATTTCCGGATAGGTTTGCACGTTTTTGCCAATCCAGAAGAAGGTGGCTTTTACGTCCATTTCCTTAAGGATGCCCAGCACTTCTGGGGTTTGTTCCCACGGACCGTCATCAAAGGTGAGGGCGATGACTTTCTCGTCGCCGCTCAGTTGTGCCTGATGAACAACCTGCCCTTGAAACCGCTGCGGTGCTGAAAAGATGGGGGGTGGCGCAACCTTTTGCGGCAAGGCATTGGCGCTGCCGGTCAAAGACGCCTCAAATTTCGGCTCGCTGACTGATTTGACACCGGCAAGCAGTGGGGCTGCCAGCTGCTGCCAGTTGACTTCGCTTGCCGGTGAGGGTGTCCCCTGAGCGAAAGCTTGCAGCCAAGGCAAGCGGCTGCATATGTCGAACAGGCCAAAGACGGCAACCAGCGCGATCGCGGTTCGCTGCTGCCTCCCAAACAGGTCTCGGTCTGTCATATACTGTTTCCTCACTCCTCGCGCCACTGTTGATGGCGGTAGTTGTTATTTAACCAGGCAAATTCTCTCCGATAATTTCGCCTTCCGGAAGTGGGAGAATATAAAAACTACAAAAAAAGCGCTCCGGAAACCGGAACGCTTGCTTAAAATTCCCCTGTCCTTGCGCTGCAGGCTTAGATCGTGTCCGCTGGCATGGTTGGCGGTAGGGGCGGGGGCGGGTTTATCAAAACTTTTGGCTGTGTCACAAATATTTCGGGTTCGCCCCGCCCCTGCAACGATAGAAAATCGATGCAACCGGATCTGATACTAGCTGCCGACAATCGGGCTAGTTACAGCTTGCAGACTGACCGGCACTGCCTCACCAGAAGACAGAACCTCCGGGAAAATGTGGGCGTTGGGTTCGTGCATGACTTGGATTCCCAGGTTAGCCCGGTTGAGGATATCAGCGTCAGTGCGGATGAAGTGACCGGCACTGTCCAAAACTGAGTGGTTGAAATTAAATCCATTGACGTTGAAGGACATGCTGCAGACGCCGGCAGTGGCCAACCAGATGCCTGCAACGGGGACAGCAGCCTGGAGGAAGTGGATCGACCGGCTGTTGCGCATGCCCAGCGCTGGAATCAGCAACCGGCCCAAATAGCCGTAATGACCGGCTAGCAGGTTGTAGGTTCGTTCCTGCTGGCCAAATTTGTACCCAGCACTGGCGGATTCTGTGTCGCTCGTCTTGCGTATCACCGTTGAGGTGGCTAGGGAGCCGTGCAAGGCGCTCAAGAAGGCACCGCCAAACACCCCAGCTACGCCCAGCATGTGCAAGGGGTGCATGAGGATGTTGTGGTCTGCTTGGAAGCCTAACATAAAATGGAAGGTGCCGGAGATTCCCAGGGGCAGCCCTTCAGAAAAGCTGCCTTGACCGATGGGGTAGACTAGCAATACGGCGGTTGCCGCACTCACCGGCGCGGAAAAGGCTAGGGATATCCAGGGGCGCATGCCCAACCGGTAGCTGAGCTCCCACATCATCCCCAAATAGCACCAAATCCCTATTAGGAAGTGCACGACGATCAGCTGGTAGGGACCGCCGCTGTACAGCCATTCGTCTAGAGAGGCGGCGTCCCAAATTGGATAAAAATGCAAGCCAATCGCCGCTGAGGTGGGCACGACGGCTGCTGTTATGATGTTGTTGCCGCTCATTAAGGAGCCGGCAACCGGCTCGCGAATCCCTTCCATATCTACTGCCGGTGCGGCAATGAAGGCAATGATGAAACAGATGGCAGCTGTTAGGAGGGTGGGTATCGCCAGCACGCCAAACCAGCCTATGTAAATCCGGTTGTCGGTACTGGTAATCCATTCACAAAAGCGCTCCCACGCGCTTGCTATCTCTATTTCCGGTCTGCGTTGAATTACGGTACTCATAGGGAATTGTTCCTATCGCTAAACGGTACGGTTGTCGCGCCTATTCAGGCGGGAGCTGATGATTTCAGCCAACTGCTTGAACTCAACAGTTCCTCTCTCACCTTCTCTGACTGGCTTTTATTTGTTGTGAATGACTGTTGAAATTGATAGCTCGTGCGCCAGTCAGCGCTCTTTATCTTTGGCTAGACTGCCAAGGTTTTAAAGACAGATGGGATTCTTCCTTGTGGATTCCTCGCTCTCTCTGCCTCTCTGGAAGGGCGAACGTGAAGTGCCGGTCGTGTTTCCGGCAAAGCATGCCCTCTCTAAGGGAAGAAAACCCGACTTTATGCGGCAGCCTTCTTCTCTTGTGAGATAGCCCAAATAGCCCGCCCTCCCAATCCATTTTAAAATATTGGTAGTCTTGGCTACCTTTAGGATAAATCATTTTCCGTATAATTAGCAGCTAATTTAGGATTTTTTAATCTCACCTTTAATTAAGCTTAAAAAGCTTCCCGCTTCTGCCCGCCCTGTGTTATACTGTTGTTGGCGGCACAAAGCGAGACATGTAAATTCCTAGGGCGGAACAAAAGTTAAAGTTTGGAATCATTTTTTTACAAAAGAGGTGCGCAGGAATCATGGCCCAGAATTTACCGGCAGG
>CAZJNL010000777.1:0-3297 GCA_964546515.1 uncultured Oscillatoria sp. | reverse complement strand
GGGGGGGTGAGGGGCTTGCTGTGGTCACATACCCAAGATGTGTATAAACAGTAGCAATCAGGGGGAGGCGGAGCCTCCCAGTTGTCGTTCCCAGGCGGAGTCTGGGAACGAGAAAATTAAAGACCCCTGTAGAGACGCGACATGTCGCGTCTCTACACGCTCCCGGATCGCTGAACCGAGCGCCGCGCGATTTTAAATCCCAGCGCCGATCGTCCGCTATCCCAATTCCTGCGCCAAACCGGCACCCGTCAACGAGCGCACCTAACCATATCGTTTCATTGAGAGTTGCGCCGGTTAAATCCGCGTCTCTCAAGTCGGCTGCAGTAAAATTGGCAAACAGGAGGTCGGCATTGACTAACCGGCTTCCTCTCAGGTTCGCCCCGGATAAATCCCCCCGGATGAAGTTCACCCCATCTAAAACTAAACCCGCTAAATCCGCCCCTCGGAGGTTAGGAAATTTCACCCGTTGCCGGTTGCCGAGAAACCGCATCACACACGCAACATTTGCCTCATTTAAAGGCATTTTAGATAAAAAATCGTAACGCGCTAAGCCGATATTCTCAAGCAACCGCAGGCGTTCTTGAGGGGTTTGTTCGAGAAACTGGATACAGCTGCTGCGCAAGTCTTGAGTGGAGGAGTTCAGCATTATAGCAATGACATTGGGACAGGCAAGATGCCTGTCCTACAGGTACAACAAATCCGTAGGGCAGGCGTCGCGCTTACGCGCCGCTTTGCTAACGCCTGCCCTCAAAAACCCCCCTCCCAGCGTGCGGGGAGGGGGCTAAGGGGAAGGGCAGCCATCTACCGCTCAATCTTGACAGAAAGAATCTTGTCACCCTTGCGGATAGCATTGACTACATCCATGTCCTCCGTTTTGCCAAAAGTGGTGTGCACTCCATCCAAGTGCGGTTGGGGAGAGTGGCAAATAAAAAATTGACTCCCACCCGTATCGCGACCGGCATGAGCCATCGATAACGTGCCGGCTAGGTGTTTTTTGGGGTTAATTTCACACTTAATTTTGTAGCCAGGGCCCCCCGTTCCATTTCCCTTGGGACAGCCACCTTGTATCATGAAATTCGGGATGACTCGGTGAAAAGTCAGACCGTCGTAAAAACCCTTTTCAGACAGTTCAACAAAATTTTTCACCGTGTTAGGGGCATCCTTATCGAACAGCTCCAGGTGGATTGTGCCCTTTGCGGTTTCCATTATAGCGCGGGTCATGGCTTTTCCTTTCCAAAGGATGATTGACAGTTTTTCGGGTGGGCGATATAATCTGCAGCCCGTAGCTGTAGCGCTCGCCCACCGCCCTACCATCTTAGCTCAAAAATATTTATGGCGGTAGCTCTCTTGTAGCGATTTATCGCGTCTGCACGCCCTCTCTTCCCCATTACAGCAACACTTCCCAACTTGATAGGAGAGGGCGTCACCCCAACGCCCTCTTGAGTAGCGCTCAGGCGCTGCGCCCTCAAAGTGTGTCCTGAGTTTGTTCCCTTTCCAGAATCGTGAATATCTTGTTAGCTCGCTCCCCTAACGGAGTAGGCTCCCGATCCAACCGCAATTCCACCAGCGTAGTCGTGAACGGGTAGAAAAACTTAGTCTCCTCATCTTTGAGAAGCCCTGAAAGGTTTATCTCCCCAACCCACATCCCCGAAGGGCTGATTTTTTCCTCCTCGCTCCCTGACTTATTCTCTATAAACCCGTAATAGACAACAAGCGCCGAGCCTGACGACGCGATCAGGCGCATCCACAGGTTGTCCAGCTGAGGGAGACTGTCCAAGTTCATGTAAAAGCATCGCAAGCTTTTGTCGCGGGTGTTGGTGTGCACCTGCAAATCGAAACCCTTTAGCGGTTGCTCTTTACCGTTCAGGCGCGTGAACAGCTCTATATTGTAATCGGTAATCGGATCGTCGCGCTCGTCCACTGCGCGGAAGACAAACTGCTGCCACTTCTCTGGTTTCTTCTCCCCCTTCTGCATGAAATCGCTAGCTAGATCGTACCACTTTTTCAGCCCAGTTTCGTCTGACACCTGCAACGCCTCACTCACCATTTCCACCAGCTCCTCAGTGGGATTCCTCAATATCGTGCTGTGGTTCAGCCCATTAACCAAAACAACCGGCATCACACCAGCATTCACCCACTCGCCGAATTTCAGGCGGCTTTTGAGATCGGTCAGTTCTGGATTCTTTGTCAGATCGATAACCAGCTTGCGAGTGTTGAGAGCGCATCCCCCCCAGCGCACAGTCCCGTCTGTACCCTTCTCGCTCACCAATTTATCTATCCCTTTATATTTGCTTGTACCGCAAAAGATAAACACATATGGCGTGTCCGCATGCGCTCCATAAAAAGGTTGATTGCCGATTAAATCTTTATGCGCCAAATCCCAAGTAAACCGGCTCCCCAACTCCAAACTATCCAAAATCCGATCCCCCGCCTCCAAGAAATCGGGTCCCAACATCCTGTTTCCCTTGAACAGCGAAACGAGCCAACTTCGTCCCTTATGCGCTAAGGGAGATCCAAAACTTGCGGGGGCGAATCCTATCAAACGCTTCAGCCGGTTGCGCCGCACTTTTCCGTAAGCAGTCAGCCATGAGCGGATAACCAGCATGCCGGTGGAGTGGACAATAGCGTCAAACGGCTGGTCGTCATTTTTCAATATAGGGTGGATGCGCAGCGCCCGGTCGAAACCCTCGGCGATGTCCTTAATCGTCACTTCATTAGTCAGCGAAAGGTAGCTGCAAGGGTAGAGGTTCTCCACATCGTAACCCCGCCTTGCCAGCGCCTTTTCCCAAGTCTGGAACGCCCTCCCACTGCTCGAATAGCCGTGAATCAAGACAATTGGATTTCTTATCATAGCGGTATCTTTCCCCTGATTGATGGGTAGAGCTGGGATGAATTTACGCCCCCAGTTCAGCTAGCTCTAACCAGCGCTCAGTCGCCGCATCGATCGCCAGCTTCAGCTGCTCCACCCGCTCGTACAATTCTCGCACCTTGGTGACTTCCCCAGGCGGAGCGCTGTAAAGCCCCTTCTCAACCTCTGCTTTCTCCGCCTCCAGCTGGGCAATCTTGCCTTCCAGCATCTCAAACTCGCGCTTCTCTTTAGATGACAGCTTGCGCGGCTTGCTGCTATCCTGCTGTGACTTCCAAGATTTCGGCTGAGCTTCCTTCTGCTTCTCCTTGACACCGGCACTCTCCCGTGCTGCAGCTTCTTCCTCCTCCCGCTTGAAATCAAGGTAAACAGTGTAATTACCCGGATACTGCCGCAACTTGCCCCCCTCCTCAAAAGCAAAAATCGTATCC
>CAZJNL010000776.1:0-3298 GCA_964546515.1 uncultured Oscillatoria sp. | reverse complement strand
ATCAAGTCCGGTGGCATCCTTATTGCAAAACTCTTGTAGAGACGCGATAAATCGCGTCTCTCAAATTAGTGTGCTACGGAGAAACTCGGTAGGGGCGGTCTCCGTGGGTGCCACCGGCACTACGAAAATGGGTTTATGGGCCATAGTACATCAATCTGAGAACCGCTATATCGCGTCTCTCCACAATGCCGTTCCTACCGAACATGGTATGAGAGCAAGCCCCCACCGGCTCCTTTGCAACCGGGTTGCTTAACCCCACGCCCACAGCAGCAGCCTGCCGGTGGGGGTGAAGCGGGAAGCCCCACAGCTGCGTTCCGTCTCGGGCGTCAGCAAAAGTCGTCTTTTGTCTGCTTCTGTATTGCTGGCTTCTTCCGGTGTGCCAATTCGCAAACAGTCCACTCTTATAAAGTAGTTAAATCAGCCCAATTCGCGCTTTTTCCACCGGAAATATTTTGCTGGAAGTGCTTGCCGGTAAAGGATTTTCGCCCCTCGGCGTGAATCCGCCCCTTTCCTAAAATGCCTCCCCTGTTTGGGAATCGCCTCAGGTAGTGGCACACTACTGGCACAAGAAAGCTGGAAAATTTTTTACTTTATAAACATAGAGGGCGATCGGCGAGTGCTGCAGTAGTCAGGAAGCGCTACACCCCCTCGGCAACTTAATTCCTGTGCCAGTTAAAGTAAATCGGTAAATGAAAAAAAAGGAGATAGAGATGCTAGAGCACAACAACCTGGAACTGCTCGCTATGATTAATGATTTAGATGCCCTGATCGCGGAGATAGACAACAACCCGCGCATCTCCTCTTGGGTGATTCGTCTGGTTCTCAAGTCGATTAAGGACAAAGGGAGGAAAATGGCGATAGAGGCAGCGCAACCACCAAGCTACCTCAATCGGGTGATTGATGTCGAGGCTTTGCCTAATTAATGCGCACCAAGGACAGTAGGGGCGGGTTTATAGATATGCTTCGCCACCTGCAGATATGCCGGCTAAACCCGCCCCTACAGGCTAGGTTGCGGTTGCTTTTGACAGGATGTGCCGGTGGGTTGACATTCATGCCGGCTGCTCTTTATTTGTTCGGGACTGGTTGCCGGTCGGAAATGCTTAAGCCAAGCCGTTATATTGTTTTGATTATGGATTTGTAACTGTATAATTGGTGCTACCTGTAATTGGGTTTAATGCTGGTAGGTAGTAGAGGGGATTGTGTTTCAGTTCTTGCAGCAACAGGGGGACTATTTGAGTCCCCATGCGGATAATCTCCTGATAGGCAGGATGGTTGAACAGTGAGGTGGGGGGCATTCCCTCGACCTCACTTTCCCATTGGGAGGCAAGGGCATAAAACTTGTGAGCTATTTCGGGAGCGATAGCGGGCAAGCATCTGGGTGGAGTACAGTCTGGAGATCCCCCCAAACGGGGCGGTCTCCGTGGGTGGCACCGCCCCTACTTTCGGGGGCTTTGAGAATGTTCCCCCCCTTTGTAGGGGCGGGTCCCCGTGCCCGCCCCGGCTAGGGGGGGATCTAATATCTGTAACTCACTCGGTTGAAATCTGCTATATCTCTGCCTCGTGTTTGGACACGGAAGGCTCGCCCGACTGAACGCTGCTATCGAGTTGTTGAGTTATTGTTCGATTGAGCCGGTGTGAATCTGTTAGGGTTTGCTTCTCGCTCACGGCTCACATCTAGACTGCTAACTTTATATTAGCATTTAACGCTTTGCTCGCGCATCCACTGGGCCAAACGTCCTAGTTGCAATCTTAAAAAATTCTTAAGAATGGGCAGTTTTTCCACATGCTGCGCTATGCTAGGGCTGAGCCGGTAGTAAAGACTCACTAGCCGCTTGCCAACAGGATGAGTTAGGAGCTTTTCATCGCGGAAATTGCGGAAGGTGTCTAGGTCAGGGTGTGCGGAAGTTGAGTAAGCTGCTGTGGCGATGAAGCAACCATCAGAATAATCCGCAGTTACTATATTCAAGTCTTGAAAAAGTTGCGGATAATACAGTTTTATTTTTTTAAGGTTCTCCAAATCGCAATTAGGATATATAGACTTTACGTGTTCTTCATTAGTCTCTAACTTTTCATCTAAAAAATGGAACAGTTTGAAGTCTTCCGCTCCCTCTTTTAACCGTTCTTGCAATTTCGCGTGTAATTCATTCAGATAAGTAGCAAACTCCTGAGCACTATAGGATAACCATTTAAATTGAGCTGGAGAGGGCGGACTGTATCGATCTAATATTTTACGTGTTTTTTGAAAGCAAGCTAATGCTTCCAATACTCTGTCATCTTTTAAATAAGCAACGCGCAGTAAGTTAAAAATCATGGCAGTTGATAAAATTATATCCCCACAGTATAATGCCTCACGCACGGGCTCGGTACTACGCACACCATACACATCTGACATCATCTCAACGATCTCTAAAAAATGTTGGCAATTGGAAATAGCAGCTTTATAATTTTCTTCTTGCAAATTTTTTACTGCTTGATCTCTTATGTCGCAGAGTCGGGTTTGATACTGCTTTAAACCTGCTAGAATGTCCATTTGTCTTCTCCTTCCCTTAATAAGACAATTAATTAAAAACACTTGAGAGCTGATTCGCTCAAGAGAGATCCCGCTCTCAAACCTGCTCCCATCCTTGCCGATGTTGCGGTGCGTTAACGAAGTGTAACGAATACCACACCTTAAAAATAAATCAATTAGAAGTTTTAGCTTTTGGCATTACCAGAAATACTGAATAAACCTTTAAGCGGCCAGTAAAAAACTTGGTAAAAGAGAAATCGACTTGGCTTCAATACAGCATTATACATGAGATCATACAAAAATTTACCTCCCACCTTATCAAAGATAATAAACATGATTACAATAGGGAAAATTATTGCCCAGCCGAGCAAAGTACAAAGTCTTGAGCCATGCTTGGCTATCCTACGAATAGTAATCTCACTTGAAGGCAGAGAAGTATCGATTTCATCTAGCCCTGGCATATAACAGAATTTCTCCAACATTTTTCTCCTCCCATCCAGTCAAAACTAATCAACTTAATGAAGCAAGCGCTCGCCAGCAAGTAGGTTTTGTTTTTAAAGCGAACCTCAAGAAAACGCCTCCCCTGTATTTAGTAACAAGGAGTGATAAAACGCAAGCACAAGGGGATGTAGGTTGTTGGGTTTCGCTGTCGATCAACCCAACCTACTTACTGATTAATACGCCTGTTTACTTAAAGTGCAACGGGATTGTTAGGCAGTGCAGTTTAATGAATCGCAAGCATGAATTAATCCAAGTATTCAATCAGTGGCTTTATCTCACTACGTTGAT
>CAZJNL010000775.1:0-3300 GCA_964546515.1 uncultured Oscillatoria sp. | reverse complement strand
CCGGGACTCAGAGACGCGATAAATCGCGTCTCTACAAGAGAAAGGAGCTGTAAACTGACAGGAATGACTGTAGAAAATCGGGAGCGAACGGACATGAGATGAGGTTGGGGAAGCGGCAACTATCAAAATTGTCCATTTCCCTGAACAATGTGCTTGAGCGTTGTCAGGGTTTCTAACCCTATCAACCCCCGGCGATGCCCTTTTTGGTTCGACATCCCCAGAAAAATTGCGTCTCCTTGCTTCGGCTGCCGGTAAAAGCGAGGAGACGCATTTATATATGTAGACGCGCTATTGATTTCCAAGGCAAACTGGCGGCTTTCCTGATAGGATTCTGTGACAATGCAATCGGCATGGCCGCTACTGTACCGGTTAATCCAGGCAATGCCGGCATCCAGACTCTCCACGACTTTAAACGCTACTGTTTTGGTTAAATACGCTTGGTTCCACTCCGATGGGTCAGCCGGCTTTAACTGTGGAAAATCAGCCTGCAGCTGGGCGTCTCCCCTAATTTCAAAGCCCTTTTCCTTAAGGCTGTTCCACAGCATTGTCAGGGAAGAGGGCTTTTGATCGAGGTGAATTAGCACTTTCTCAATGGCGTTCACTGGATCTGGCTCGCTCTGGTGGCTGTCTAAAATCACCCAGCGAGCCACATCCAAGCTGCCGGTGGGCGACCAGTAGAGGTAGCAGTTGCCCATAGCCGACTTTAACACCGGCGCGGTGGCTTGCCGCACCACCTGCTGCACCAGACTGGGCCGACCATAGGGAATGACTAAGTTTATGTACTGATCTAGGGTGACTAAATCCCGGATGGAGGAGCCTTGTTCTGAGGGGAGTAGCTGCAGGCATGCCACCGGCAGGCCGGTTTGTTGGAGCGCCGACTGCAAGGACTGGACAATCACATCGTTGGAGTGGCTGGTTTCACTGCCGCCTTTGAGAATCAGGCTGTTGCCGGTTTTCAAGCACAAACCGGCTGCTATTGCGCCCAAATCCGGAAATGCCTCGTACACCAAGGCGATCGCGCCTAGGGGCATCAGCTGGCAGTAAATCTGGGAGTGTTCAATCTGGTAGGGAGCGTTGAGCACCCGACGCAGCGGATCGCCTAACTCCGACAGGCGCTGCAGAATTTGGATTGCTGTCTGGAGTCTTTCGGGTGTCAGCTTCAGCCATTCCAGAATCAGCTCCGGCACCGCCATTTCCCGAGACGCTTCTAAATCGAGGGTGTTTGCTTCCAGGATGTCGTTGGCGTCGCGCTTTAGCGCTTTTGCCATTGCTTGTAAGGTTCTGGAACGGTCCGCCCCGTTTACAGTGGCCAATTCCAAGGATGCCTGATAGGCGCTGCGAGCGGCAGCAAGGGGAGCCGGTGTTGGATTCAAGGAGTCGGTTGTCATGAAGCTAACGCCTGTAAGCCAGCCACACCATCAGCGCTGGCAGCACTATCAGCAGAACTGCTACGATCGCCCAGGGAATAATATTGGCTCCCAGTGGCGAGCGCAGCGCTAAGGGAAGCCATACAATCAGCAGCACTAAGATAATTCCCAGCGCTAAGGGGAAGTAACTGTCCGTTATCCCAGAATAGGCTTTATTCCACTGGTGGCCCGTCCATCGCCAAGCTTGTTTGTAAGGATAAGTCGTGGAGAGTTGCTCGATTGCGTAGCCGTTTTCTTCCAAGACAAATATCTGCTGACATCGATTGCAGCCAAACGCTTCTGTCAGGGCAATGGGAACGAGCTTCCCGCGACGCCGGCAAGGGCACGGGTACTCAGCATTTAAGTCAATCTTCTGGGATTTTTGAGATTGCACAAGTGAGTGTACAGCCAAAAGTATACTATCTGAGCTTATCTAAACTATTTCGGGAACGATGTTTTTTCCCTTAATCTTTTAACACAGTCCGTCAACCACAGACTGGCGATCGGCGGTGCGCAACCAAGGGACTGCTGATATCTGAGCCACTATGCGAATTTTAGCACTCTCAACTGAGGGCGTGCACCTATCTTCCGAGGGAGCAGCTTGCGCCTGCCGGTGGAGGAGGCGGCTGTCAGCCACGGGTTCTGGCCACAACGGCTGCCCTACAGTGACGGGATGGAAATCACCCTCACGCCTGACAGCCCACATGCCTGCGCCACCAGCGACAGTGCCTGACTTTGATTCTGGCCCAACAGCCGGGAACAGGGCGGCCATTTTGCCCGGACAATCTTTCTCACCGGCAACCTCCTTCCTGCAACCTCCTGCTGTGGCGTGCCGGCACCCTACAGGTGGCGGCTCCACACAGCCTGCCGGTGGAACTGTCTCATATAAGAAAGGTCTGGAGCGTTTCGGCTCCAGACCTTTCTCAGATGTGCTTCCCTCAAAGCGGGTCACGCGATTCGAACGCGCGACATTCACCTTGGCAAGGTGACGCTCTACCACTGAGCTAGACCCGCTCGCCCTCCAACAATTTCTAGTGTGTCAGACTTTTGAGAGTTTGTCAAGGGTTTTCCAAAAAATTTTTCAAAAAATTTTTTGGGCCACGCTCAGGGCTGTTCCAGGGCCTCGGAGGCCCCTTCTGGCCTCAAGTTTTTCAGGGTGGCGGGCAGACTCTGGGGGGCACCGGCACCGGCACCGGCGGCGTACAGCTCTGCGGCGGCGCTGCCCTTGACTTGGCGCATCAAACTGGCCATCTCTAGGGCGCTCATGGCGTAGTTCCAGCCGAGGTTGCTCTTGATGCCGGCTCGCTCCAAGGCTTGCTGCATGGTGTCTGCGGTTATGATGCCGAATATCACCGGCACGCCGGTTTGGAATCCCGCCGCCGCAATTCCCTTGGCCACTTCTGCAGCCACATAGTCGAAGTGAGGCGTTTGGCCACGGATCACCGCACCCAGGCAAATCACCGCATCGTAGCGACCGCTGAGGGCCAGCTGCCGGGCCACCAGGGCCACTTCAAAACTTCCGGGCACCCAAGCGTAATCCACCTGCGTCCCGTGGGGGTCGGTGTTGACGCCGTGGCGCTTCAGGCAATCTTGACAGCCTTCCAAAAGCTTGTTGGTGATCAGGTCGTTGAACCGACCGATGACGATTGCCAACCGCAACGAGCCGGTTTGAGTGAACGTTCCCTCGAAAACTGCCATCTGAGACTTTTATTGGTTATTGGTAATTTCCCACTTGTAACTCATGGGGGGAGAAATGAAGATTAGCCATTAGCCATTAGCCATTAGCGATCAGCCAATGACAAATGACCAATGACAGAGCCTAGACCACCAAGTAGTTCAAGATGCCCACGAGAATGACAAGAGCGAACCAGACGCCGGAACCGATAAACAGCAG
>CAZJNL010000774.1:0-3313 GCA_964546515.1 uncultured Oscillatoria sp. | reverse complement strand
CGGTGCCTTCCGCGTGCGAGTCCACCCCTGTGCGATAATGGATTGAGGCGGAACGCACCCCACGTTCGTCTGTCACCGGCAATAAACCCAACACAAGATAAAGGAGGTATTTGATGAACCCACCGGCATCCTCCCGCTGGATTCAGGAATTCGAGAAATTGCTCCTGCGCCGGCAGCACGCTATCCTCTATGGCAATATCCACGATTTGCTGCTGTGGCGGGAAAGCTATCTGAACACCCGCGAGTTCCTGAAAACCTATTTCGCCGACAGGCAATTCCAGGTAATTTTCCGCTACGATGCGGTTGAGGGGGAGTACGACTTCCCGAAACGCGAAATGAGACTGCAGTTTGACAAGCTAGCGCTGCGCCGCGATTACCTGAAAACCTCTTCCGATTTAGAAGAAAAATTTTGCCACTTCCTCGGTGCGCTCTCCCAACCGGCAACCCCAGTGGCCGGTGTGCTAGACTTGGGAGATATGCTGGTATCGGAAAGCGTCCTGCGCGGAAGCAATGGCCACCCTTTGCTGCTGCTGAAAAAATGCACCCTGGAAGCTTCTACTATCAGCGATGGCAAGTTGAAAGGATATCGCAACACCTTAGTTATCCTGCTCAGCGATTTAAAACATCTGCCAGAGTGGCTTTACCAGAATAACCCTTTTGTCGGACTGGTGCAAGTGTCGCATCCCGAACGGGAGGAGCGCCGGCAGTTCGCCCTGCGCTTCATTTGTCCGGTTGGCGGGGCGGGTGGGTTTTATCAGGGCGAGCAAATTAATTCCCAGCGCCCTTCCCCGGGAACCCCTTCTGAACTAGAATTATTAGCAGAGGAATTTGCCGACCTCACGGAAGGCTTTCGAGCGTGGGATTTGGAGGCGCTGCGCCACAGGTCTTGGCAGCAAAAGATTCCCCTGCGACTCAAAGAAGTCTGGAAGCTGGTAGACTTATTTAAATTTGGCCGGCGGCAAGCTCCTTGGGAGCAAATGAACCGCGAAAAAATCTCCCGCTCGCAAGCAGAACTCTCCCGCGCCGTGATTGGGCAACCCCGCGCCGTGGCAGCGGTGACGGCGATGCTCACCAGTGCTAGAATAGGACTGAGCCTCACCGGCAGCAGCGCCGGCAAACCGAAAGGGATTTTCTTCTTTGTCGGTCCCACAGGCGTTGGCAAAACGGAACTCGCCAAAGCCGTCACCAAACTGGTATTCGGAGACGAGCGAGCCTTTGCCCGCTTTGACATGAGCGAGTATAAACAAGAGCAAGCCGCCGAGAAACTGACAGGGTCAGCACCGGGATATGTGGGCTATCAAGAAGGGGGGCAGCTGACCAATCGGGTTTTGCAACACCCTTACAGTATACTCCTTTTTGATGAAATTGAGAAGGCTCATCCCAGAGTTATAGATAAATTTTTGCAAATTCTGGAGGATGGGCGGCTGACGGATAGCAAAGGGCAAACCGCCTACTTCAACCAGACGGCAATTATTTTCACGAGCAATATTGGAGCCTCCGACTTAACCGATCCGCACACCGGCGCAACAATCCGGCGCGGGATTATGGCGCAAGTGGAGCAAAGCCATGCCGGCGAGTTCGATTACGAGAAAGTCAGAGAGCACTTCGAGACAGAAGTCAAGTGGTATTTCAGCAACTGGATAGGGCGAGCCGAACTTTTGAGCCGGTTGGGTGATAGTATAGTAGTGTTTGACATCTTGCGCCCGCAGTTCGTGAGGGACATTGGCAGCAAATTCCTGGGCAAACTGGCGGAGGTGGCTGAGGAGAAGTACCAGCTAAGGCTGAAATTCCAGCCCTCAATTCTGGAAGCCCTCAGTGAGGAGATGGCAAAAGGGAACAACTTGCTGCTGGGGGGGCGGCGGATTAAAACCCTGCTGGAAACTCTAGTCGAGCGCCCGCTGAATCGCTGGATTTTCCAGGAGTTTCCCGAACCGGCTTCCCTGACAGGAAAAGCCCTGGAAGTGGGGATAAAAGAAGGAAATTTGGAGGTGAAGCGTGTTTGAGTTAGAATTAGAGTGGGACAGACCGGCAAAACTGCTCGGACACCAGACAAAACACGTCCTGCGAGTGCGCATCCGCCCCCAGACAGGAGGGGGGAGTGGGCTGCCGGTGAGCGTGGCGGTAGCCCTCGATACCAGCATATCGATGGCGGGGGAAAAATTGGAACGCGCCAAAGAAGCTTGTCAAGCAGTCGTCTCCCAACTGCGCCGGGAAGATAAGTTATCCCTGGCGGGTTTTGCCACCAAGGTGAGCCCGCTGCTGGAGAATCTTGCCGGTGGGGAAGGCGCTGCAGAGAGAGCAAAAACAGCCCTCTCCCAATTGCGAGCCGGCGGTTGCACCCGCACGGATTTAGCGCTAGAATGGATGAAAAAGGCTTTGCCGGCGGAACGAGGAGTCGCCCGCGCGGGGATTTTGATAACCGACGGGCACGCCACCAATCCCAAAGGAAGTGTGCTGGATGAAAATGACAGGAAGCTGCTGATTGAGAAAGTAGAGCAATTCAGCAGTGAGGGGATTATGGTGTGTGCGGTGGGTTTGGGGAATGCCGCCAATTTTAACAGAGATTTTCTGGTAAAATTGAGCGATAGCGGCAAGGGGGGGTTTGTGTACGCGGACACCCCAGAAGCGCTAGAACCGGATCTGCGGAAGAAACTGGCGTCTTGCCAAGCGTTTGTCACTGTGGGAGGGAAAATATTGCTTGCTCCCTGTGCCGGTGTGAGGGTGGAGGGATTTTGCCGGTTTCGTCCGGAATACATGCCCTTAGAGGAGAGCGCCCCAAACGAATTGAGCCTGGGGGCGATTCGCGCCGATACCCCAACAGACTTGCTGGTTGAAGTCAGCATACCCCCAGGGCAAATAGGGGAGTCAACCGGCAAGCGGGATGTGATTTCCGTGCAGTTAGAGGCGGACATTCTAGCAAAGCCGGTGACGGCAACAGCGGGGATTTATCAAACCAATGGCTATAGTGAGTCGCAAAAGATTAACCCAGAAGTCAACCGCGACCGGCTGTGCTGGGATATAAATGTTTGCAATGACAATTTGACTGGCACCGACGATCCCAAACGCACGGGTGAATTGCTGGAAAATATGCAGCTAGCAGCGCTGAGAGCGGGGGAGATGCAGATTGCCGGTCAAGCGGAGCAGCAGCTTGACGAGCTGAAAAAGACTGGCAAATTGAACCCCGACGGCGTTACAAAAATGCTGAGGGATTCGCGGAAGTTAGGAGGGGATGCGTGATGTGAAGTGAAGCGAATTCTCTCGTTGCCAGGAAATCTCCCGGCGATTGGAAAGAAGCTGTTGGCGAATGCGTGAG
>CAZJNL010000773.1:0-3315 GCA_964546515.1 uncultured Oscillatoria sp. | reverse complement strand
CTCCAGCGATCGCAACTCGCATGTGATGGTACTGCCTTTCGAGGTTCTTTAGATTTTCTTAAGGTATTTTTTACCCGTCTCTCATTATAACTTTGCTTTCCCGTTACATTTAGCAAGGGCTGTCGCAGCTCGCCGCCCGCTCCACGGCCCGCTTGGGGCTGGAGAGGGCGGTTTGGATAAATTCTCACCGGTTAATTATTAATTTAAATTGAAAATTTAAAATTTATAATTGAAAATTAACACATGGGCCCTCAAACCCGCTTCCGGCTGTGTCCCTCGCTTCACAAATCGCAATTTGGCACACCTTCAAATTGTCTGAGAATGGAGGGAGCATCCAGAACCGAGGCTGCCGGAGAGTGTAGGGGCCGCCCCCCGTGGCCGCCCCCCGTAGCCGCCCCCCGTGGCCGCCCCATGAGTCCTAGCCGCCAAACAGCTTTTGGCACTGGGGAGCGGGACAGTGGGAAATCTAACTACGGGAGGGGGATCTTGTGGCGGCATGGTGTGGGGGAGATTCACGCTGCCGGTTGCAACTCATATTTGCTTGCCAGACGCGCCCAGCGCCAGAATGCCGGCAGGCCAGAACGGCCATGAAGATCGCCCGTTGCGGTACGCCTCGCCCCCACCCCGTTGCGGCAGGGCCAGGTCTTGGCCGGTCTGGTGGCGTAGGGGCGCAACGCGCTTTTCGCCCCTACTGCGGAATCATCGACCCAGGCTGACCCGTCTGGTTTACCCACCGGGGCGATCGGGCCAGTCTCCAGACGGCATACCGGCATTGTGGGGAATCAGCGACCGCGTTAACGTTTCCAACCAGCAAATAGGTAGGGAGTTATGAGTACAGTTCTGATTGTAGATGACAGTTTGACATTGCGGCAAATCGTCGCAGATATTTTGAAAAAAAGCGGACTAAATGTTATTGAGGCGTCTGATGGCGTCGAAGCCAAGGAGCAAATTCAGGCGAGCTGCCCAGATTTAGTAATCACAGATATTGTTATGCCCCGCATGAACGGCTACGAACTGTGCCGGTGGCTAAAAAATAACCCAAAAGCCCAGAATATACCCGTGGTAATGTGCACGAGCAAAAGTGAAGAGTTCGACCGCTACTGGGGGATGAAGCAAGGTGCTGATGCCTACATCGCCAAACCTTTCCGCCCGACAGAACTGCTTGAAACTGTCAGACAACTGCTGCGCTAGGTGTGAGGGGTATGGTGCCGATATCAAGTCCGGCTAGGTGACGGTAATATTATCCCTTCAGTCAAGAGGGGAATAGGGAGAAAGGCTAGGAGCGTCAGCTAATTTTGAATTAGGAATTAAAATTCATAATTCCTAATGTATAATTCACAATTCATCCCTAGCCCCCACGCCCAAACGCCCCCAGCTGGAAGTTCCTCCAGGGCAGCCGCCGGTGTGGGAGTTCCAAACTGCCTGCGCCCAGCAGCGGTAGAGCAATCGAAGTATTGCGTCCTGTGGCCCCCGCCAGCCCCCTCTCACAGGGTTGCCGTTTGCATCTGAATCGTTAAAAATGGGGGTGTTCAGGGGAGACAAATTAACGATAAGCACCTAACATAACATGATATAATAGAGAAATTAGCTGGTTTTTATCATCCTATAAAATAGCAAATTAGATGGGCGATAGCTGGCGGGGGCCGGTTTTCAAACCCCCCTCTTTAGGGGCACCCCTTGTGGGTGCCCTGGAACTGGCGGGCACCGGCACCGCACCCAACGGTCAGCGCCTGTAGGGGCACCGGCAAACCTTGTGGGTGCCATTCACTCAAGCCAACCGAGAAGCCACCGGCCCGGCTGGCAGCAATTTAACCGTGGCCACTCGGCGGTTAACTGTCCGGGATGGGGCGCAGATATCTGCCAGTACGTTGCGCTAAGAGCGCCTGGGCGTTGCGGGCCAGCGGGCAACCTGACACTGATTGCTCTCCCTTGTCGGGTGGAAGTGGCGGGAATCGCGGCAAACGGTGAGTTTCCCAGCCGCTTGACGGCTCAAACCAGCGGTGCCGGCACTGCGGGCACCTTGAGCGTTGAGACGGAGAAGGGACGACTGTCGGGGATGGGGCGCAAATTACTGGCAGGATTGGCGCACAGCAGCCGTAGGTTAGCTCTCAAAGCAGGGGATCTGCCGGTGCGGCAGTGTCTCCGGTGCAAAATTCCATTGTGGAGAGCTAGAGGATGGGTGATAGGTGCCAGTGGCTGGGCAATCCTCACCGCCCTATCTCCCAGCGTCACTCCCCACAGTCTGAGGGCGGGTTCCGGTGTCCTGCCCTCAACGCAAGCCGGCGCTAGCCCTCCTGTCAAGTCCGGTTGATTGCCCGTAATAAGGATTGAGGGGGAGAGGGGGAGAACAGTCTGTTTCCAATAGGGCATCCCCCACTCGGATTGTGAACTTTTGCAAAGCGCTGGGTAAATTCCTGAACTTGGCCTGAGAAGTCCATAGAGGTTGGCAATAAGCTGACATCTAACTTTCCACTCATACAGAGAATTTCAACCTTTTTACATAGCATATCAACGGCTATTAATCAGCAAATTACAGAGGTTAAATACCCCTCAATAAAGCAATAAAACCTCAACCCTCAAGTTATCGGAGCTATTCGAGAGGGCAAATATTCCAGGTATTGTTTAAAAATACTGCGTTCTTTAGGCTACAACCCGCTTCACTATCTGCCCTACCGGACTTACAGCAGGCTGGTCAAAAAAAACTGCCAGATACCCTGCTGGAAGCCGTATGCCAAGGGCATACCCGCTTTCTTGCCGCGCGTCTATGGCAGCCGGTAGGGGCAGCAAACAAATAAAATAAATATGAGCAGTCAGTGTTCTGAAACGGTAACACTCTGATAGAGGGACAAGAAGCCAGCAAATCCTCGCCATCGAGCCGGGATGCCAGATTCAGATAACTGACTGGCAGGGCGATGCCGGAAGGGAGACAATATGAATCACGCTTCTCACCCATTTTGGATTGCTAGCGGGATCTTCCTCAGCAGTCTGGCTGCGAGCAGCGCCGTCCGGGCGCAAATTGTCCCGGACGCCACAGAGCCGGTCAACTCTGCCGTCACCCCGAATGGCAATACCATCACCATCACCGGCGGCACCGTCAAGGGCAGCAACCTCTTCCACAGTTTTGAGCAATTTTCCCTCCCCACCGGCACGGCAGCCCACTTCAACAATGCCCCGGAAATTCAAAACATTCTGACGCGGGTGACGGGAGTGTCAAATTTCATCATTAATGGCTTAATTCAAGCCAACGGCAGCGCCAACTTATTCCTGCTCAATCCCAACGGCATTATTTTTGGCCCCAACGCCAGCCTCAACATT
>CAZJNL010000772.1:1312-3316 GCA_964546515.1 uncultured Oscillatoria sp. | reverse complement strand
CGCTACATGCGCAAAGATGGCTCCTGTGTCTGGGGAAATCTCACTGTGTCGGTGGTGCGCGAAGCAACGGGCGAGCCAAAATATGCTATCGGTATAGTAGAGGATATCACGCACCGGGTAGAGGCTGAAGCCGCACGGCGGGAGAGCGAACACCGGTATCAAACTTTGGCAAAAATATCGCCGGTGGGGATATTCCACACGACTGCCGGTGGGGACTGCTTGTATGTCAACAACCGGTGGTGCGAAATTTCTGGATTCACCCCCGAACAAGCTCTGGGAGACGGTTGGGTAAGAGCGATACATCCTGATGAGAAAGAGCGCGTCTTCGCTGAATGGTATGAGGCAGCCTCTGCCAACGTACCTTTTAAATTAGAGTACCGCTTTTTGCGTCCGGACGGGAAAGAAACCTGGGTCGTCGGTCAGGCGGTGGCAGAGATTGGGGAGGCGGGAGACGTTACCGGCTATGTCGGGACAATTACTGATATCAGCGAGCGCAAAGCGCTGGAGCGAGAATTAGCTTGGCGCGAGCAACTGTTGAACTCGTTTATCGCCTCAGCGCCCGCCGGCATCAGCATCATTGACGACCGGCTGCAGTTTGTTCAAATCAACGAAGCTCTCGCCGAAATCGATGGCGTGTCTGTGGCGGAGCATATCGGCAAAAATTTGGGGGAAGTTTTGCCTGAACTCGCGCCGGAGATCGAACCCATCTATCGCAGCATTTTGAGTGGGGGCGAACCGATTCTCAACATTGAGATAGCCGGGGAAACCCCTGGACAGTCGGGCGTACTGCGTCACTGGCTGGCGTCTTATTTTCCCATCCTCAAGGCGGAGGGAAAACCTGGAGCTGTCGGCGTGGTTTTGGTGGAAATCACCGAGCGAAAGCGGGCAGAAGAGGCATTGCGGGAGAGTGAGGATCGCCTGCGCACGGTGCTGAAAAATATGCCGGTGATGCTGAGCGTTTTTGACGATCAGTTTAACCTGATTGTCTGGAACCGGGAAGCTGAGCGAGTCACCGGCTACCGCGCTCGGGATATTGTTTTTAATCCCCAGGCGATGGCACTGCTGTATCCGGATGCGGCTTATCGCGAGCGCATGACAGCCGAATGGCAAAGGCGCGGCAATGACTATAGAGACTGGGAGTGGGAAATAACTTGTAAGGATGGCAGTGTTAAGACGATTGCTTGGTCAAATATTTCCCAGCGCTTCCCGATTCCCGGCTGGGGAAGCTGGGGAATTGGCGTGGACGTTACGGAGCGCAAGCGGGCAGAAGAGGCATTGCGGCAATCGGAAACTCAATTGAGAGAGCAGGCAACTCAGCTAGAAAAAGCTCTGCGGGAATTGCAACAGACTCAAACGCAGCTGATTCATACTGAAAAGATGTCCTCTCTCGGACAGCTGGTTGCCGGTGTCGCCCACGAAATCAACAACCCGGTTAATTTCATCTACGGCAATCTCACCTACGCGACTCAATATATCGAAGAATTGCTTGAGCTGGTGCACCTTTATAAGCGGCACTATCCTGTGCCGGTGCCGGCAATTGCCGAGGCAGCTGAAGCAATCGACCTCGATTTCTTGGTTGAAGATTTGCCGAAACTGCTGTCTTCCATGAGGGTGGGGGCTGAGCGCATCCGCGAGATTGTTCTTTCCCTGCGCACTTTCTCGCGGCTGGACGAAGCGGAAATGAAGCCGGTTGACATTCACGCGGGGATTGAAAGCACGCTGCTGATTTTGCAAAATCGCCTCAAAGAAAGACCGGGGCATCCCGGCATTCAGGTTATCAAAGATTTCGGTAATCTGCCCGAGGTGGAGTGCTATGCCGGCCAGCTGAACCAAGTTTTTATGAATATCCTGACAAATGCGATTGATGCTTTGGAAATGGGGAATGGGCAAAAGGGCATCGGGCATGGGGAAGAACAGCAATGCCCAATGCCCAATGCCCAATCCCCAATGCCCACTATTTGGATTCGCACCTCAGTGGGGCATGGGGAAGATTCTTCTCAATGC
>CAZJNL010000772.1:0-1302 GCA_964546515.1 uncultured Oscillatoria sp. | reverse complement strand
AATGCCCAATGCCCAATGCCCAATGCCTAATTCCTGTGTTCGTATCGCGATCGCTGACAACGGCTCGGGCATGAGTGAGGAGGTGCGCTGGCGCATATTTGACCCCTTTTTCACGACTAAGCCGGTGGGTGCCGGCACCGGCTTGGGGTTAGCCATTTCCCACTCTATTGTCGTGGAAAAACACCGGGGTCAGCTGAAGTGCAGTTCCGCCCCCGGTCAGGGAACAGAGTTTACCATTGAGATTCCCATTCGTCAAGTTTGATTTAATAACCGCAGATGAACGCAGATGAACGCGGATAAATTTTTCTCTCAAAACATCTGCGTTTATCTGCGTGTATCTGCGGTTAAAACTAGATGCTGCCATAAACAGGAACAGCAGCGCCGCGCACGTCTTTGGCGGCTTCGGAGGCTAAGAAACAGATGACTTCTGCTAGGGATTCCGGTTTCACCCACTGGCTGGCATTTTCTTCGCCCATCGCTTGCCGGTTGCTGGGGGTGTCAATGATGCTGGGGAGGACGCAATTGGCGGTGATATTGGTGCCTTTGGTTTCGTCTGCGATGGCTTGTGTCAGGGCGACAACTCCCGCTTTAGAAGCGCAGTAAGCCGCCAGCTGTCCCGCCGGCTGCACGGCACCCCGCGACGCCACGGTAACAATGCGTCCGTAGCCGTTTTTCAGCATTTTGGCGAGACTGTATTTGCAGGCTAAAAAGGTCGTATTGAGGTTGAGGTCAAAGTCTCTTTTCCAGTCTTCGTAACTGTATTCGTGGGTTTTCCCCATCGCAAAGCCGCCGGCTAAGTGAATGAGCACGTCCACCCTTTCCATGTCGCTGACTAGCTTTTCTACTGCAGCTTCATCGGCGAGGTTAGCTGAGACAAACCGAATCCGGGCAATATCTGCCGGTGAGAGTCTACCTTTGAGGCGTTCCACATCTCTGGCGCTGACATAGGGAATGGTGACTTCCGCACCTCGGGCGAGAACTGCCGGTGTGACGCCCAAACCCAGTCCGCCGGTGCCGCCGGTGAGCAATACGCGCTTGCCTTTCATTAATTTACCTCCCTGAAATATTAGGCTTATAATACAGCAATATGAGCGCGATTGTTCAAGACTCGCAGGAGGGCACCCACAAGGGGTGCCAAGGGGGCACCCACAAGGGGGCACCCACAAGGGCATTAGTGTCAATTTAAGCTCCGGGCGAATGGAATGATGCTGTAGGCGAATTGATGTGGGGTCTTACATCCTATGCCTCCTTTTGGGGGTAGGTTGTTCGGTTTGTCTGTAGGTAGCGCTTGGGGTTGGGCGA
>CAZJNL010000771.1:0-3324 GCA_964546515.1 uncultured Oscillatoria sp. | reverse complement strand
GTCTCTCCCAGCGCCAAAGGACAAAATCTCTTGTAGAGACGCGATTTATCGCGTCTCTCCCAGCGCCAAAGCACACGATCTAATCGTATTCTGTGGCAGTGGCGATTTCTGTAACATGTTTATTAACTTCTCTTTCTCCCCTCCCCGTGAACGGGGAGGGAGTTGGGGGGGGTGAGGTGTCTGTTGTTGCGGGGGCGGGTTTATTAATTCCCTGAGTTGTGTCACAAATATTTCGGGTAAACCCGCCCCTACTGCTGTCAACAAAGGATCTCATATAATTCACAGCCGCAGAGACACCAGAACTTCCTTAACGCGGACAAACTCCTCCTGCAACTGCGCTACCATTTCAACTGTTCCTTGCAGCTCGCCGGCTCTCGCTTTCGCTTCCAGTTCAGAGCACAGCTTCCACATGCCGACAATACCAAAATTCCCGCAGCTCCCCTTAAGACTGTGAGCCGCATGCCGCAGCTCCTCAGCATTCCCCCGCACCGCCGTTTCCCGTATCGACTCCAGCAGGGATGGGGTGCTGCGCACAAACACGTCAATCATTTCCGTCAGTGCGTCAGACTCTCCTTCTTCGTATAACTCCTCGCGCAGAGAAACCAGCACATTCAAATCCACGGAAGAGTTGATTGGCTGCACAGCACTGGGCGGAAAAACCTCGCCGCTACCCCGCTCGCCCGCTCCCTCCTCGGAAACCCGCACGCAGCGCTCCAGCGCCGCCTGCAAAGCTTCCACCCTCACCGGCTTACTGATATAATCATCCATTCCAGCCTCCAGACACTTCTCCTTGTCGCCTTCCATAGCACCGGCAGTCATAGCAATCAGCCAGGGGCGCTTCCCCTGTGGCCATTCCTGGCAGATGCGGCGGGCAGCTTCCAGCCCATCCATCTCCGGCATTTGCACGTCCATCAGTACCAGATCATAAACCTGCCGGCGCAGCGCTTCAATCGCCTCCAAACCGTTGCCAGCCACATCAGCCCGGTAGCCCATGCGCCCCAGAATCGCCAGCGCCACCTTCTGGTTCACCGCATTGTCCTCAGCCAGCAAAATCCGCAGCGGCAGCCTTTGGGCCATCGTAGGGGCAGCCCCCCGTGGCTGCCCCTGCCGCGCCCTGGAGCTTGGCGTGACTTTTACCGGCAGTTTGGCAAAAACCCCTATTAGCACATCATACATTTGGGATGGCTTAATCGGCTTCGTCAAGCAGGCGGCAAAATTCGCTTTTGCATCCTTGACTGGACATCCGATAGAAGTCAGCATCACCAGTGGCAAAGTTTGCGCATCCCGATACTGGCGGATGGCAATCCCCAGCTCCAAACCGTCCATCTCAGGCATCTGCATGTCGAGAATCGCCACATCAAAGCTCGTGCCGGTGCGAATCAATTCCAGCGCCTGAGCACCACTAGCCACCTCTTGTGGAATTAGCCCCCATTTAAGCGTTTGCTGGCGCATAATTTGCCGGTTAGTGGCATTGTCATCCACAATCAGCAGCCGCTTGCCTTCCAGCTGCGGCAGAACCCCGTTCATGTGCACGCGCGGCTGGCTGGGAGCGGATTCCGCCACAATCGTGAAATGAAAAGTAGAGCCAGCGCCAACCTCGCTCTCCACCCACATCCTCCCCCCCATCAGTTCGCAAAGGCGCTTGCTAATCGCCAGCCCCAAGCCGGTGCCCCCATACTGGCGGGTGGTGGAGGCGTCTACCTGCGAAAAAGACTGAAACAGCCGGTTCATGCGCTCAGGGGGAATGCCGATGCCGGTGTCTCTGACAGCGAAGTGGATTTCGCATATCCCCCCCTCACCCCCCCTTAAAAAGGGGGGGGAGAAGGGAAGAGCAGCCCCGATTGGGGGATGTGGGGAATTTTCCCCCTCTGGCTGTCTGCGAGCCGTAGCGGAAACCACCACCTCACCGGCACTGGTGAATTTCACCGCGTTACTGAGCAGATTCACCAGGATTTGCCGCAACCGGGTAACATCGCCGACAAGGGTGTTGGGGGTGCTTTCGTCAATCAGATAGGCTAGGTCAAGCCCTTTCTCTGCTGCCTTGGTTCCCAGAAGATCCAGGGATTCCTCAATGCAGTCGCGCAAGTCAAAAGGCTGGGTTTCCAGTTCCAGCTTGCCGGCATCGATTTTGGAAAAGTCGAGAATGTCGTTGATCAGAGTCAGCAAGGCATCCCCGCTGCGGCGCACCGTTTCGGCGTAATCCCGCTGTTCGGGCGTCAGTTCTGTGTCCAGCAGCAAGCCGGTCATGCCAATCACCGCATTCATCGGGGTGCGGATCTCGTGGCTCATGTTCGCCAGGAATTCCGACTTGAGGCGCGTGGCGGACTGAGCCTCCTGGAGGGCGGCGTCGAGCTGTGCGTTTTTGCCTTCCAGTTCGGCGGCGATCCGAGCCCCCTCCTCTTTGGAGCGCAGCATTTCTGCAATGTATTCCCTCAGCTGGCGCACTGCTGGGTGGAAGACAAATAAAGCTTCCAGCAGCAGCACCAGCAGGGTGACGCCCAGCAGTGAAGTCTCAATCGCTTTGATTTGCTCGACGCGGGCTTTTGCTTCTTTGTCGTACTGGAAGACAATCGCGTCCATTCCCTTGAGGAAGGCCGCCTCGTGAGCGAGAATTTCTCTAATCAACAGCTCTGTGCCGGCAGTCGCAGGGGGTGCGCTTGGTGTGGCGTCAGGAGGTTCCTGCGGCTCTTCGCTCTGTGGTGTTTGAGAAGCAGGCTCGCTGCGGGCGATTAAGATCAGCAATCCCTTGGCAGCGCCGAGCATCGATTCATAGTGAGGCGCAATCTCGGCAAACATCTGGGCTACCGTCTCCGTGTTGGAACCGGGCAACCCCAGCTCGGCGTCGCCGCGCTGCAATCCTTGATGGGAGCGCTCCCACAGCTTCACGACACCTTGCAGCTCCTCCACCCGCTGTTGGCGGGCTGCGGGAGTGGGAGCGGCTTGGATGGCTAGGGCGGCTTTGCTCAACTTCTGGCTGAGCATCCGCTGGCGACCGGCAATGTTAATCACCCGGGAATCGCTCGACTCCTGGTTGAGGGAGCGCTGCACCAAAATTTGGCCGGCGACTGAGAGCAGCGCCACAGCACTGAGGGCGGCAATGTAAAGTGCTGTCAGGCGGCGAGTCGGGGATGGTTGAGTGCGTGATGCCGGCATTGATGTGACAGGGTTGCTATCGGTTTGGTTGAGTGTGGCGAAGCGGTTTTGGCTGGCGTTCTTACACCCTGTTGGGCTGCAGGCGCGACATGTCGCGGCTGTAGCAAATTTACCTATTTGATCAATTATGCCTTCCCACCGCAGCTTTGAACCGGCATGCCCGGGCAAGTC
>CAZJNL010000770.1:0-3351 GCA_964546515.1 uncultured Oscillatoria sp. | reverse complement strand
GGCTGTAGGGCGGGATTAACCGTTTCAGGCGAGCCGGTGCCGGTTTGTGGAGCCGGCTGGCGAGCGCCCTCTCCGCAACCCACCCGAACAGCACAAGAACCCCGGTTAATTTAAGCTTTCCCAGAAATCGGGTTTCTTGTGGAGGAGTGAGCTCAGTTCTGGCTTACCCAGCACAAGAACCCCGGTTTCTCATCACCGGCATGTGAGTATCCATCAGCAATCTGGCTGTAGTGTTTCAACCCGCTCAATCGCGCTTTGCTCAGAGTCAGCCTCTCCAACCACATGCAAATCCGGCTCTCCCTCCAGAAAAACCTTCAATCCATAACAAAGCAGCGGGCGATCGTCCACCCGCAAAAGGCGAATCATTACGACACCCTCCCCGAGGAGAAACAAGCCGCCCCAGTTGCCTCTTCAGCAGTGGGTGAAGGGCGAAGAGCTGTGCGGAACGAACAATATAGCGGTTCTCAAATAAGTCTGCTACAGAGGTTCTACTCTTGTAGAGACCGGATTTATTCGGTCTCCCCTCCCCGATAGAGGGCGAAAGCGAAAAATGTACCGCACTGATGTGCGGAACGAACGATATGCCTATAGTATGATGAAATTTCTCGATTAGGGAGGTATTCCGCACTCCCGGAGGAAGTGGCGAGCAGGCGGCACAGAACACGCGAAAAGTTCTCAACTGCCGGCAAGCTGGATGGTTGAGCAATCCAACCCCAAACATCTTTCCCTTCAAAATTGCTACAATATACGAGAAAAGTCACACGCAAACATCCCTCTACAGTCACAGATTGGTTCGTGACTTTCTTCTCATGTGGCTGCCGAGTTTAATCTTTACCATTGATCTAGGGAACACCAATAGCACTTTAACTCGCAAGCAGGAGGCCATTATGGCACCCGATGCAGTCCCACTTTACCGCAACGCCCTCGAACCGGCAGTCGCCCGGGAAGTCCAGCGGCAATTGCAAACTCTGCCGCCCGCATTACTTCCCTATATTAACCCAGCCCAAGTCATTGCCTACGCCCTCAACCGGCTCCCTCCTCTGTACGCCACCAGCGAAAAGGGATGGGAGCTGCAAGAGCAACGCATTCACACGGAATTGCAAGCAGAGATTGTCATAAAGGTGCGTCGGGGAATAGCCGCTGTTGAGCGGGACCCCTTGAGAGTGGCTACTCCTTTTCGCCCGCTCAATGACGCCCAAACAATTTGATTGCAGGCTGTTTTGCCACGCAGTCCAGTTCATGTTTTCAATTAGCAATCAGGGAGGCTATTATGAGCACAGTCATGATTGTAGACGACAGTGCCACACTGCGGGAAATGCTGTCATTCCTCTTGACAAAAAGCGGAATCAATGTTATACAAGCCGCTGATGGCGTCGAAGCAAAAGAGAAAATTCAGCTTAAATGCCCCGATTTAGTCGTGCTGGACATCCTGATGCCCCGGATGAACGGTTACGACTTCTGCCGGGGGCTGAAAAGCAACCCCAAAGCCCGTCACATCCCGGTGGTGATGTGTTCCGGCAAAGCTGAAGAGTTTGACCGTTACTGGGGAATGAAGCAAGGCGCTGACGCCTACATTTCCAAGCCTTTCCATCCAGCCGAAATTCTGGAAACTGTCAAACTGTTCCTCAACAAAGGGCGCTAGTCAACATGGGATATGCTGCGGTCAACCATCTTGTCCAGAGGCGATTTATCCTCTCTTACCCATCTTGTCCAGACGCGACAAATCGCGTCTGGATTCGGGAGAGAAAAACTTGATACCCAAAGAGCAAAATGGTAGAATCTCAAACCCAGTTTCACCGGCTGGCGACAAGGCAGACAATTTGCACCGGCAGCAGGCTTTGGGGTGCCGGTAACATCTCGCCCCGCATGTCTAGCAACTGCACAATCACCAGATAGGCAATAGCCAGAATCAGGGAAATCGCGCCGGTGACAATGGCAACAAATTTTGAGCGATCCATAGGGTGCCTCTCTATTACAAATACTCTTAAGAAAAGTTTAAATTAAACTGCCACAGACGCCAAGGAGACGGGCCCGGTTTCCGGGCGGTGACTGCGCCCTCTGCGGTCAATCATATCAAGGCCGGTGGCACCATTATGGTATGGTAGGGGCGGGCGCGGGTTGGGGGCGGGTTTATTAATACCCTTCGTTGTGCCAGAAACATTTCGGGTTCGCCCCGCCCCTACGGGGGTGAACTCGCCCCTACAACTGTGGAAAATTGATGCAACCAGACATGACATTATTCCAGAGTGATACAAAAATCGGCAAAATAGGGAATAAATAAACTCAGTAGCCACCTGTCGCCCAATGATGGATTCTGTCGCCACAATGCCTGCTGAACCCGCTGCGCCCCCCCGCCAGCCGGTGGTGCAGACCTATGAACTGAGGAAAGTTTACCGCACCGGCTTCTGGATGAACCAAAAAATCGAATCCCTCAAAAGCTGCACCCTCACAGTGTATCAGGGCGAAACCTTCGGGCTGCTCGGGCCCAACGGAGCCGGCAAAACCACCCTGCTGAAAACCCTGCTGGGAATTGTGCGCCCCAGCGGCGGGCGCGGGTTGCTCTTGGGGCGTCCTTTGGGCGATCTCGAAGTCAAGCAGCAAGTCGGATACCTCCCAGAAAACCCCTACTTCTACGACTCCCTCACCGGCTGGGAATTTTTGAAATTTGTCGCGGGGCTGTTTCAAATCCCAGCATCCGTGCAGCGCCAGCGCATCCCCCAGCTGCTAGAATTAGTCGGGCTAGCTCAGTCAGCCGCCCGCAAAAAGAAGCTGCGCCAGTATTCCAAAGGCATGCTGCAGCGCATTGGCATGGCTTCCGCCCTGATCAACGATCCCGAAGTCGTGTTTCTCGACGAGCCGATGTCCGGGCTTGACCCGATGGGGCGCTACCAGATGAGAGAAATTATACTCGCCCTCAAAGCCAAACGCAAGACCATTTTCTTCAACAGCCACATTCTCTCAGACGTAGAGCAAATCTGCGATCGCGTCGCCATCCTCGCCCGAGGCGAATTGATTTGCACCGGCTCCCTCGATGAACTGCTCGGCACATCCGAGACATACTACGTCAAAGGTTTTGGCGGCAACCGAGACCTGCTCAAGCAACGAGTGCCAGATTTACAATTTGAAGGTGAGTGCTGGTACGGAAGCCTGCAGGGCAACCCCCAGGATTTCCTAGCCAGCCTCTACCTCATGGGTGCCCAGCTGATGGCCCTAACTCCGACGAGGCAATCCCTGGAAGAATTCTTCATGGAACAGCTGCGCCAGCGAGGAATCACCTCAAGCAGTTGAGAGGTTTCACGGGTTAGGGCTTATATCAAGTCCGGTGGCATCCTTATTGCAAAGCTCTTGTAG
>CAZJNL010000769.1:0-3354 GCA_964546515.1 uncultured Oscillatoria sp. | reverse complement strand
AGAACCGGCACCCCTGTCGGTGCGCGTCGAGTGGCCCGATGGCCGCATCACCCACGAATGGGAAACACCGGCACCCCAAATCGGCGAACTCAAAGAAAAAATCCTCAACATTCTCAACCGCGAAGGGCGCTCACTCTTGGCGCTCAACGCCCTCATGCAAGCAAGAGACGCCCAAGCAACCATTGCCGGCAAAACCGTAGAATCCCGCCAAAAACAAGCCGAAGACCTGATCTGGGAATTTGCCAAATACAAAGCCCTAGCAGTGGCGCTCAATCCAATTGCCTTCTTGGATTTGCTCGCCGGCACAGTAGCGGATTTAATTCTAATTCGCTCTTTGGCGCGGCTGTACGGTTTGCCGATGACCGGCTACCAAGCTGGCAAACTTTGGAAGCAAATTATATTCAGTGCCGGTGGCTTGCTGCTGGGGGAAATGGGCAGCAGTTTGCTGTTTGGTGCCGGCAAAACTGCAGCCGCCCTCGCGCCGGCGGGGATTACCGCTTATGCCGGTGCGGCGATTGCCCAAGCTTCCCTTGCCGGTTACGGCACCTACACCGTGGGCCAAGCAGCGCAAGTGTATCTCGAACGGGGCTGCACTTGGGGCCCAACCGGCCCGGACACCGTGATTCAAGACATTCTCGATCGGGCGGAACCGAACACAGTAATTTATCGCCTGAGGCAGGAATTTTTGATTAAAAAGAGCACGAACGCTAGGGTGCCGGTCAAGTAATGCCAGAAACAGGTTTCTTTGGATGGTAGCCGCAGGCGGCGTGCCATTGGTGTCTGGTAGAGACGCGACATGTCGCGTCTCTACTGGGCGGTTCACCTCGCTCCCAGACAGAGTTTGGGAACGAGAAAAGATGATTGGCGTCACCGGCACCCCTGGCGGTTCATTTTAGCTTAGCAGTGTAAGTGAGAGGAACTCCTGTAGCTTTCTTCAACCACTCCGGTATCTCGCTCAACGAAATCGACATAGTGCCATCCGGCGAGACTTTGTAAATCCATTTATAACCGGGACAGACAGACGACTCCAAGCCCGGAAGCGACTGCAGCCATTTTCCCTGTTTTGCCGCCAATTCCTTCGCTTGCAGAATTTTTTGGGTCATTGACAACTCCAGCATAAGTCTGCCCGGTTTTCTCCACATAGACGCCAAACTGGGACTTGCGCTCTTGCCGTATTGGTTCCACCACGCTAACTTTTTTGATGTGGAATCTATATCAAACGAGCAGACGTTTTCTCGGGGGAGTTGAGCGTAGATTCCTCTTTCAACTTTTGTGAAGTCGGCCATAGCCAAGCGCAGGTATGGACGGACAGCCGGCTCTAAAAATATATTTTCCCCCAATCCCAACTCAGATAGGGGTGTCCGTTTGCTGGCTGTATAAATAAAAAAAGCTTCTCCCTCCAAAGACGGTAAAATTGATTTTAGGTAATCGTGTTCGAGGAGGCGCTGCTGCCACTCAGGAGGCAGTCCATTGAGTTTGCGCATCACCCCGGCATGTATTCTGGCTGTGATGACGCTAACCAGCTGACCGATGACAGTCGGGCTGTTCCGCAAAGACTGGTTGAGCTTCCAGGAGACTTCCAGACTCTCCAACATGGGTTTAGTTTGACCCAGGCGATTTTTCTCCAGAATATCCAGAGCGAGAAGCTTTTGGAGATTGACCGCACTCAGGTAACTGGGAAGGGGGTACTGAGTATCTCCTGTCTCGATCCTGCTCAGGTCTGTCGCCCAGCGGGGCACTTCACTTTTCAAAACATGGGTGCGGATGGCGGCTAAGGTAGCTTCTTTTGATTTGAGATAGCGGCGCAATTTCTCTGGCGGAATATCTACTTCGTCTGTCGGTCTTTCCACTTGGGCGGTTATGTAATTATTCAGGTCGGCTTGAATCTCTTTAAAAGCCTTCTCGTCAGCCTCTGAGACATTTATTTTGTATTTTTCTTTGGCTGACACAATCAGCTTAATGCCAAGTTGACTTGCCAATTCCTTTAACTTGACCGCCGAGGCGCTGTCTTCGGTTTTGGGATACTTGCGGAGAAAGACTTCCTTCGCCTGTTCGATTTCTTTTTCTGGCTGAATGGCAAGTAAGTTAGCCACAACGAGCACGAGCGCGGCAATTCCCACTGACAAAGAAATAAGCCACAACAATATTTTTAACGTTTTGCTTTGCATAGTGTTCCCTGATGTGATTGCATCGAAGGTAAGCTGTTAGGCTAATAATGCTGCATGTGGTCGAAAGGAGGCAGAGCCTCCACAGCCTCGTTCCCAGGCAGATCCTGGGAATGAGGGGAATGGGAGAGGGCAAAAAAATAAGCGTCTTTTTCTTACTCCCCCTCTCCCCTTGTGGTCGAGGGGGTTGGGGGGTGAGGGGGCAGGCATTGCGGTAGTTCAAGGACGTAATATAACGCCAATAATCTCACATTCATCTGCGTTCATCAGCGTTAATCTGCGGTTTTAAATTCCCTCTGGGCATTGCGGGCAATCTCTGCGATGGCGTCTAAATCCGGCCCCGGCATTTGACTGTCCATCCCCAGCCACAAAAGATATTCAATATTGCCGGCGGGTCCGGTCACCGGCGACCAGGTTAAGCCGCGATATTGCCACCCTTGCTCGATAGCAAATTGCAAAACTTTGGCTATGGCACCGGCTTGAGCCGCTGTGTCGCGCACGACGCCTTTTTTGCCGACGCGCTCTCGCCCCACTTCAAATTGTGGCTTCACCAGCAACACCGCCTCCCTCGGTGGCTGCAGGAGTTCCCACAGTGCCGGCATCACCTTGGTCAGGGAAATAAACGACAGGTCCGCGACGCCTAAATTAGCTAATTCATTATTAGCATATAACTCATCTTTTGTCAAGTAGCGCAGGTTGGTGCGCTCTCGCAAAATCACTCGCGGATCGTTGCGGATGCCCCAGTCAACTTGCCCGTAGCCAACATCAATGCCGTACACAAGTTGGGCACCTGCTTGCAGGAGACAGTCGGTGAAGCCGCCGGTGGAGATGCCGCCATCGAGGCAAATCCGACCGGCAACGGGAATGGCAAAGACTTCTAGGGCTTTGGCCAGTTTTTCGCCGCCTCTGGAGACGTAGCGGCTGTGCTGTTTAATCTGAATTTGGGCGGTGATGTCAACTTCGGTGCCCGGTTTGTCGATCACTTGCCGGTTCACCATCACTTCGCCGGCGCGAATCAGCCGCTGCGCCAGCTGTCGCGAGGCGCACAGGTCGAGTTCTACTAAGAGGGTGTCGAGTCGTTGTTTGGTCAAGGAATCTTAATAGTTAACGTAAGGTTCTAGGTAAAAGTATAAGCCTCCAGATTCCCCCAAAGGGCACGCTCAGTGTTGGTGCCGCCCAACTTATGGGG
>CAZJNL010000768.1:0-3357 GCA_964546515.1 uncultured Oscillatoria sp. | reverse complement strand
CTTAAAAAGGGGGGCTTTGAGAATGTCCCCCCCCCTTTTGAAGGGGGGGGTAGGGGGGGATCTCGCCAGACTGATTGGTAAGTAGCAACTTGCGTTATGATATCTGGGTAATTGCCGATAATAAACCTAACCCCCCAGCCCCCTTACCTTTTCAGGAAGGGGGAGTAAGAAAAGCAAGTTTTCTCCCCCCCCTTCCCTCCAAGGGATGGGGGGGGTAGGGGCTTTCGGGGGTAGGTTTTTCGGATTGTCTGCAGGAACATATCAGGGGAAGGGCGAAGCATGAGCGTTGTTAAATCCCGGTTAAGTAGCAAAGATCCTCACGCTCATGCTTCGCCCCTACACAAGATCCGTGGGGAGAGAGCATGAGCGCGAGGATAGTTGCAATCAGCGAAAGGATAACATAGCTGAGTCACGCAGCCGCTGCACGCCGACATGCTTCGCCCTCTTTGCTTCCAGCCCGAAAAACCTACCCCTGTAAAGGGGGGTAGGGGGGGTTAGGTTTTTCAGGTTAATCAAACCAATGTGATATTAGACAAAGACGGTTTGCCTGAGTTTAAGAGTGCGGATGACCGATTGGCCTGTTAATTAACTGCCTGTGCCAACTCGCATTTCGGCGACTAAAAACCCGGTTTCTTGGGGTTGTAGAGACGCGACATGTCGCGTCTCTACAGGGGAAGATATCGGCAGAAACCTGGTTTTTGAATAACTAGCAACTTGCAGCTGTATGGTGGTTGGTTGCCCATCATAACCCTACTGGCAGACGCGAGCGTCCTGATTTGCGTCAGTCCCGATCTATTCTAGCAAGTTTTGCCAGTTTTACGCCGGCCTTTCAGTCCCAGCGCCCCCGCGACTAATCCCAAACCAGCAAGCGTTGCCGGTTCTGGAACAGGCTTCACAGATTCTACCATAACCACCAAGTCATTGAAGTCACTGTCGGTATAGCCAGCCCGGGTGAGATCCTCGAAAGCGACGATGAACTCATTATCGGTAAATATCCCCGGTTGCTTGCCGGCCAGTTTGAGTTGAGTCTGGTTATTGCCCTGATAAACTACAGCCTGCTGATAGGAGCCTTGGTTGCGGGAATTTTCAGTATAGAAAGTGGTGCCGTCACTTCTTTCTAAGTAATAGCCGAAAACGTTGCCGAAATTTGCGTATTCGCGATCGACAGTAGGGCCTTTGTAGTCCGGCAACAACCCCTTAGTGCTGACCGAAACGCTGCCGTCACCGAGGAAGTCTACCACGGTTCGGTCGCCCGAGTCATTATAACCATCAAAGAGCAGCGCCTTCTCGCCGTTTTGATTGTAGATACCGAACTTGTTAGTTGGTGCAAAACCGGCTATCTCGAACATAAAGCTGCCTATAGAGCTGCCGGTTGCAGTGTTCGTGAACAGCTGGAAACCTGTCTGGTCGTTTACTGTGTCGATGTTTGGCCCGCCTACCGTAATCGCGTTTAACTGCTCTTGCAGCGATTGTCCTGGACCGTCCCAAGAAGTGCCGAAACTAACGGCCCTGGCGGCTTCGCCGGAAGTAATCACTGTTGCCAGAGTCATCAATCCCACTCCAGCTGTAGAAGTCAAGAACTTGTTCAGAGAAAGCGCAGACATGGCATACCCCTCCTGGGGAATTCATAAGAACTTTTTAACAGCCTCTCACTCGCGCTTGAATTCTATTCAGAACTCAGAGTCCTTGCGCTATTGGCTGCAGTCCAGTCCTTAATCCTTTGTTCTTACTGCTGTCTACTCGCAGTCAGAATAAGCCTAATAGGTTATGTCAAGATGCCCAACTCCGCACTCACCCTGTTCTCAGCCTACTAGATCAGACTCAGCCAATTATTAAACAAGCGTATCGATCGACTGAACTTCACCTGATAACCAGCTTTAGTTCAGTCAGGTATTGTCCTTTGTCCTGAAAACTGCGCAAGTTTCAGGGGCTATTCAGCTAACCGTCTCAGTAAACACTCTGGCCTTGGCAGTCCAGTCTCGCGAAAAGGCTGAACCCGGTCTGAGGAATTTACTGGGTGGGTGCCGCTATATCTATCCTATATCCCTAGAATCACTTATGTTCGCCCTTCATCAACTCTTTAAAAAATCTCCCTAGATTCCCGGAGAATTGTAAAGCTTTCGTGAAGCTGGCAGCCAAACACAGCAGAACACCCCCGCAGGTGGTAAGGGAGATACGATCCGGGGGCGTTCCTCTCCTTAAAACTGCCAGGCTGGCAGCTCAAGAGAATCTAAAAAAAATGTTAAAAAGTCTCTGACTGCCAGAGAACTGGCAGGCACAGCTTTAAGGTATTTTCTGGTGCGTATTATAAAGAGTTCTTACGCCGGCCCGCCCGAATTTTTTCCCGATATTAACGCTTATTTTAAGCTCTCAATATTTCGTTACAAATGGAAACTTTAGGTGAAGCGAACGCCCTAACCTGACAAGGGCAAAGCAGCCCAGCAGCCTGAGGGTGGCATAAAACACTAATTAAGTATAAAAAACTTCACAAATTCGGACTCGGGCAGGAATTCAGGAAGCGCTGATACAGGTTAGGATGATCCAAGCAAGAACTGCCACTCAAGATGGGAAACTGGACTGACACACTTAAAGGATTCCTCAACTTATTCCTCAAGTCCAACTGTCCCCTGTGCCAGCGCCCAGCTGAGCGCGAGCTTTGCCGGTACTGCCACCGGCAGCTGCAGGGCTGCCAGTTGGCCAATCCGGGCCAATTTTGGCAAGACCCGATGCCGGTGTTTGTCTGGGGGGCGTATGGCGGCACTCTCAAACGCGCCATAGCGGCGATGAAATATGAAAACCACCCCGAGTTGGCCCGACCTCTGGGCCACTGGCTGGGAGACGCTTGGCGCAATGGGAAGGGTGCAGCAGGTGGAAACCTGACGGTTGTCCCCATCCCGCTGCACGCGGCGAAGCTAAAAAAGCGGGGCTTTAACCAGGCTGAGTTGCTGGCTCAGTATTTTTGCGAGGTGACGGGTTTACCTTTACAAAGAAACGGTTTGCAGCGGGTGCGCGAGACGGAGGCCCAGTTCAGCCTGAGTGGGGCTGAGCGGGAGCAAAATCTTGCCGGTGCTTTCACGGTGGGAAAGGGTTTTCGCCACCTGCACTCGCGTTCTGTCCTTTTGCTCGATGACATTTACACCACCGGCGCTACTGTTCGCTCCGCCGCTCAGACGCTGCGCTCCGCTGGGATTTCTGTGTGCGGTGTGGCGGCGATCGCAACAACGGCTGTGTTGAACCGCCCCCGTGAAGGAGCGCCAAGGAAGAAGACGGAAGGGGGAGAGGGGCAGAGAAATGAGTTGTGAGATTGTGTTATTATATCATGTCCGCTGGCATCGATTGTTATCTTTGTAGGGGCGG
>CAZJNL010000767.1:0-3369 GCA_964546515.1 uncultured Oscillatoria sp. | reverse complement strand
CTGACCAGTTGTAACTTTCGGGGCGAAAATCGGCCCCCTCCCGCCGCAATTGCTTTTCCAGGAACTTCAGCCGCTTTTCCGCCTCCCGGTTCACCCCAAACCACTGAAACGGCGTGTGAGCCTTCGGCACAAAAGTGCTGCAACCCAGCGTCAAGCGCAATCCCGGCGCAGCTTTTTTAATGTCTCGCATCATCGCCACTGTCTGCTCTATATCTGCCTGCTCCTCACCGGGCACGCCCACCATTCCGTAAAGCTTCAGCCCGCTTAAACCGCCGGCTTTGGCATTAACAGCAGCTCCGATAATCTCATCATTAGTGAGTTTTTTGTTGATGATTTCCCGCAGTTTTTCGGAACCTGTTTCCACAGCAATAGTCAGCGAGCGCGTATCTCGCTTAGCCAGAGTTTGCGCTAACTTCTCGGTGACGGTATTTGTCCGCACCGACGCTAAACTCAGCCGCACGCCGTCATACTTTGGCTGGCTCAAATAATCCAGCAACGTCTCAAATTCTGGGTGCTGGGTAACAGACGCGCCCAGCAAACCCAGCCGGTCAGTGACTTGCAGCCCCCGCTCAATAGCGGGAATAAGAGAAGCTTCCAGACTCGCCGTTCTAAACGGCAGAGTCAGATAGCTCGCCAAACAGAACCGGCACATTTCCGGACAGCTGCGCACCACTTCCACCATATAGATGTTTGACCACGCCGCTTTTTCTGTCACCACCGTTGAAGCGGAGAGAATATTGCCCCGGTAAGTTTGCTTTTGCACCAGCGCCGGAATCTCAGGTAATGCCGGCGCAATCGATTTGATAGCCCCATCCGGGCTGTGATATTGTACCTCATAAAGGCTGGGAACATAAATTCCCGGCACTTGTGCCAGATGCTGCAGCTGAATTGACCTTTCAGCGTTGCGGACTTGCTTGTAAGCTTCGATGAAATCTCCCAGCAGGTTTTCCCCATCTCCCAGCAAAATAACATCAAAGAAATCTGCGAATGGTTCTGGATTCGCCGTCAAAACCGGCCCCCCACCGAATACAATCGGATAGCCCTCAGTGCGATTCGCCGCCCGAATCGGAATTTCTAGGAATTCTAGCAGGCTGAGGATATTGACATAATCGAGCTCCCATGATATGGAAAATCCCACTAATTCTGGAGATGCCGGCAGTTGCTCGCGGGTGTCTGCAAACAGCCGGCTGGCACGCACGTCGGGGCGCATGGCTAAAGTTGCCCACACCACTTGATAGCCCAGGCTGGTTATGCCAACGCTGTACTCGTTGGGAAACGCAAAAATAGTGGGCACCGCACCGGCATCCGGGGTTGCCGGTGTGAATAGAAGTCGCTCAGCAGAAAATACGTCAGCCGTCACAGATGAGTTAGAATTGCATGCTTTACAGGTCTATCTACAATTTTATCTTTTTTCCTGGCAACGGCAAGGGGTGCCCCCACGCTGGCAACTTTCTCGGCAGATATATAGAGTTTCTAAAGGATTTGTGAAAGCTGGTCCAGAAACCCGGTTTCTTTAAGAAACCGGGTTTCTCAGTTTTCAGCTATAGAGGCTCCGCTACCTCTCAATTGCCGGTCGGCATATCAGATCATTCATATTTTATTTTAAGCCATAAAATTGTGAGGTTTAAAATCAAGGTCAGCAGGTTGGCTATAATTACAGGCAAAGACTGGATGAAAATTCCGTAGACTAGCCACAGGAAGAGGCCGGTGCACAGCAGAACCAGCATTTCTAAAGAGACATCTTTGGCAGACCTGGTTTTCCAAGTTTTCATTACCTGGGGTAAAAAAGCTGCCGTTGTTAGCGTCGCTGCTGCAAATCCTAAAATGCTGATTAAGTCCATGTTAATTTCCGGTTATTAACCAAAAATAGGTAGCTGTGCCATTTAAATAAAAATTTAATATTCTGGGAAGTGGGCGCAGTTTTGCCATAAATGTATCGCAGCTTGCGGATGTGGCAGGAGCTGACTAGCCGGTGCGAAACGCAGGCGTATCCCAGAAGTGAGAGCCGCGCTTTTTCCGCTTCACTCACCGTCTTTTTCAGTGGTTTGGTACTTGGATTTTAGGGCGGTAAAATGTTTCACCCCCCTTTGATGTTCTTTATCTGCGCTGATAGATGCCTCGATTTCCGGTCGGTCGCTGACGCCAGCTGCCATTTGGCGATAATTTTCACTATTATACTGTAAGAGGCAGAAGCGGCACCGGCAGTCCGGGATGACGCTCGCCAACTGTGTGGGGACCGGACATGTCGCGTCTGCACTCAATAGCTGCCGGCACCGGCACCCGATGTCCCCACGGCGTCATTGCCCCACGCTTCTAGCACCCGCATCCCCACCCCAGAGACAAAGCGGCGTTTGTCTCGAAAGGGCGTGGCGGAGTCAGGGGTGCCGGTGAGTGCCGGCGCAGCCAGCGGTGGCACACTGCTGTAGCGCGGGCGTCCAAGCCCCCGAGTCGTTAAACTCCATCAATGTGAGGTATAGTTGCCAAATGGGGGTGCATCCTTTGGCTTTACCTGAGAAACAGTTGATTGCTATCATCCAGCAAACAGAGCAATTCCTACCGGCTCTCCCCAAACCGGCAGCCAATTCAGGTTCAGCCGGGGACAGACTAGCCCAACTGCCCATTGCAGATTCACTCACGAGCGCGGAAATCTATGAGTCCTGTTGTGAAAGTTCTTCAACCCTCTGGCCTTTTAGACGGTACGAAGGCCACTCAAGTCCGCCAAGAGATTGACGGCATTCTTACCCAGGGAGCCGATATCGTCTTAATCGATCTCAAGGATGTCACCTTCATTGACAGTTCTGGTTTGGGTGCTCTGGTTTCAGCACTCAAAGCAGTGCGATCTGCCGGCGGTAAGCTGTTTATCAGCTCGATCAACGCTCAAGTCAGGATGCTGTTTGAGCTGACGAGTATGGATCGTGTCTTTCAGATTTTTAAGAACCGGGATGAATTTAACGAGTCTCTCCTGTCTAACAAATTAAAGGGCTAGGGGCGTCAGTTAATTTTGAATTGGGAATTGGGAATTGGGAATTTGGAATCTCAATTCAGAATTCATAATTAATCGCGTTCGCCCCAGTTTACAGTTCCTAATTGAAATTGATTTGCAGCAGAGAAATATCGTCGTCAAAGGTGTCTTTGGAGCTTACCTTCCGAAGATAATTTAACAGCTCCTCTACATCGGCAGTCTGTGTCTGCCGGCAGTGCGCAGTCAGGTCGATGAAGGCATCCATGCCCCAAAGCGTACCGTCAGGTTGGTTAATTTCGTAAACGCCATCACTAAAGATGTATAAGGTGCTAGAAGTGTCAATATCGCAGGAATCGCATATATATTCGGCTTCCGGAAACATGCCAATCGGCAAACCAGGTGTTTTC
>CAZJNL010000766.1:0-3370 GCA_964546515.1 uncultured Oscillatoria sp. | reverse complement strand
TGAGCGGCTGAATCAAGGCATTGCTCAAGAAAATCCCAAAAGTAAGAGCGGTGAGAGGGCCAATTATTACGCCCAGGAAAACCCAGAAGCCGGTGTTAACCACATCCCTATCGGTTGCTTCCTTAGCTGCAGCTGCCATTTGCCCCTTCACAGCCAGGAGTTCTTGGAGTGAAGCATTTGCTGCTATAAACGCAGGCTCTTTTTTATCAAAGCTTTGATAATTAATCTTGTCGAGCAGAGCGGAAGCTGCTTTGGCTGCTGCCATTTCTGGTGAATTTACCAGTCCGAGCCGCAGCAACTCAGCCTGCCTTGTTATAGGTCTGGGGATGCCAAATTTCTGAAAGTCTTTATACATTTGCAGGAATTCCTCATGAGATTGCTTCCAGGTTCCCCAGTCCTGAATAAATCTGAGGTAGAGTTTATTTTCTGACTCGTTCCCGTCAGGGACTTGATATTCTTTAAATCCGGCTTCGATCTGCTGCCAAGCCTTCTCGATTCTGCTAAATTGCTCCCCCCTGATCTCTGGCTTCGTTCTGGGATTGAGTATCGTTAGCTCTGCTGACTGTACTTGGCTGTGCCCGTCGCTGATTTTCCACAATCCGATGACGCTGGGCAGGGTATTGTTCGTGAGTGTGCTGATGTGCTGAGTCAGCCGGTAATTTCCACTCCAGCCGGCCAAGGCAACAGCTAGCACTATCAGGCCCATTATTAGGAATGCGCCGTTCAGCTTTCTTTTTAAGTTTATTGTGCGAACCAAGGTGTTTCTCCTTCCTGTTGCTGACTTCCACGCTCGTTAATCTTTCTTTAGAAAGATAACAATTCTTAAGGGCAGGGGGGAACATCCATATATGGAAAAGCGGGCACTTAAAGAGGCAACACCTGGCACGGGGGAAGTGTTCAGCCAGCAAGGCTCACGCCTGCCGGCACGAAGTGGCTCAACCGCCGCAACGCCAGCGCCAGTAGAGCCGGTGCCAACAACCAAAGCCTATCACAGATTGAGGGTAAACCGGCCCCCACTACACCACAGAGCTGAGATTTCGCGCCACTTCGCTCAGCAGCTCGGTGCTGAGTTTGGTTTGAGAAATGCCGCTGACGGCTTGTTGAGCGCCGGTGTTGATGCTGTTCATCGCCTGCGCCACTTGCCCGATAGCAACAGCTTGCTGCCGCGCCGCGAGCGATATCTGCTGATTGTTCGCCACCACCTTGCCAATCGCCTCAGAGACACCGGCAAACGCTGAAGCCATTCTCCGCACCAGTCGCACCCCAGCTTCAACCGTTTTTATGCCCTCATCCGTCACCGCCACCGTGGAATTGATGGCCATCTGAATATCCGCCACCAAACCGCTAATCTTCTCAGCAGAATTGCGGCTTTCATCGGCTAGCTTGCGGATCTCAGCCGCCACAACGCCGAACCCTTTACCCTGAGAGCCGGCGCGGACAGCCTCCACTGCAGCGTTAAGGGCTAACATATTAGTCTGCGCCGCCAAATCCCCCACCAACTTTGAGATGCTGCCGATTTGACTCGTCTGCTGGCGGAGCAACACTATTTTTTCAGCAACCGCCGCCACTTTCATGCTAACAGTCGTCATTCCTTCCAGGGTTTCCTCAACAATTTGAGTTCCCCCCTCCGCCAAAGTCAAGACTTGACTAGCGCCGGCGGCAGCCGCTTCCGCCTGCTGGGCGGACTGTTGGGAAGCTCTCCCCAATTCATCCAGGGCGGCGGTTGTTTGGTTCACCGAAATCGCCTGATTGTGGCTGATGCGCTCCTGCTGCTCCACCGTCGCTGCTAGCTCGGAAGAAACGCTGACAATCCTGTTGACAGTGCCCCGGATGGCAAGGGATAGGGGTTTGGCGATTGCCAGACTCAAAACTACCCCCAATATCGCCGCCGTCACCGGTCCGAAAATCATACCCAGCGACACCCAGAACAAGGTTTTGCTCACACTCCGGTCAGCTTCCTGCTTTGCCTCTTCGGCAATTGTCTCGTTCTGTGCGATCGTTTTTTGCAGCACGGCTTCTGCGGAATTAAACGCGGGCCGGTTAATCGTAAACACCTGCACGTTCATTTGTTCCAGCAGCACGCTAGCAGTTCGGGCAGCTTCCATTTCCGGCGATGTTTCCTTCCCCTCCCTGAACAGTTCCAGCTGCCTTTTTGCGGGATTAAAGATGCCTAACTGCTGAAATTGTTGATAGAGGCGTATAAAATTATCATGCTCTTGCTGCCACCGCTCCCGCTTGGAAAGAAATTGCCCCCACAGTTTATCTTCCCTCTGGGTGCGGAACAGTGGGTTGTATTTGTCATACCCCGCCTCAATCTCCTTCAAAGCCAGATCGATCCTCGCCAGCTGCTCCTGCTTTACAGCGTCGCTCAATCTGGTATTGAGGAGGGCTAGCTCCCCCACCTGAACATCCCTCATTCCATAATCTATTGTCTGGAGCGCCATAATACTCGGCAGCCTCACATCACTAATCTCACTCAAATGATGTGCTAGTTGGGAAGCGCCGCTCTCCCCTATCCAGCCCACGACAAAAACAATCACTCCCATGAGCAGGAAGGCCCCGAGCATCTTCGTCTGCAAACCCATGTCTTTAAATCTAAATCTGAACCGATTCACAGTTATCCTCTCTTTCTAAAAAATAGGTAAGCAGATAAACAAGGAACCAGGAGGGCGAATCAGCGAGCCGGCGATTTTTTTATCGAATGACTCCTCACCCTTACCAGGTCGCACTAGCCATTATAACGGTTTGATTTATCCTTTTAAAGAAGCCGCGTAGGCTTTGATAAATCGGTCGTCAAACAGCTGGCTCAGATCGGGCTGTTTTTTAATGATTCCATTGGCCAATAAGAAATTGCTGATTTCTTTAGCCGCATAGGACAGAGATGTCATGTCAGAACCCGGTTGAAAGGCTTTCAAGTTCTCTGCGGGACTAAAAAATTTTATCTCCCGCTCGTAGGCTTTGAATTCTTCAACCGACACCCCAATGTAGTCAGCCATAATCTTGTATGACTTTTCTGGATTATTGCGGATTAACTCTAATGTGTCAAACCAAGTATGGACAAGGGCTTGGACATCTTGGGGCCTTTCTTCAATCAGCTTGCGATCCACGACTAAATGAGAGGGAATGGCTGTTGGGAAGTCTTTGGAACTAAATAGCACCTTGCTTCCCGGAAGTTTGAGAGCCTCCTTCGTGTAAGGGAGATAAAGCCCCACCGCATCCACCTGTCCTTCTACAAAAGCTGCTACTGTCGCCCTCGGATCTAGATTTTTCAGCTGGATATCCGTTTGTTTGAGGCCGGCTTTCTTCAGCCCTAGCAGCAGCAGAAAATGGTCAATAGCACCCTGTTGAGCGGCGACTGTTTTCCCTTTCA
>CAZJNL010000765.1:0-3373 GCA_964546515.1 uncultured Oscillatoria sp. | reverse complement strand
GGCTGTTCTATGTCTGTGAGTTCGATCGCGCCCACAATGATTGAGTGAGTGAGCGAGCGCCTTCTTGATTTCCGTTTGCTGGCGCAGTGCGATGGAGGCGCTCGCCGCTTTGCTGCCGGTCTAAATGTTTAGAAGAGTGGCAATTGAGAGGAATTTAGCAATGAGTGTCGCAATCCCGGATGAAATTCTAGCCGCAACTCGCATGACTGAAGCTGAGATTAAGCTGGAAATTGCCGTCATGCTTTTTCAAAAGGAGAAACTCACGCTGGCTCAAGCGAGCCGGTTTGCCGGCATGAATCGCATTGCGTTCCAGCATCTGCTAGCCAGTCGGCAAATCCCGGTTCATTATGATGTAGAAGATTTTGAACAAGATATTAAAAACCTGCGGGAGATGGGAAGATTGTGATTATTGTTAGCGATACTTGGCCTATCAATAACCTGGCAGCGATCGGCCAACTCGCTCTCCTGCGCCAACTTTATGGCACTGTAATTATTCCTGAAGCGGTTTTCAGAGAGCTGACGGAGCCTGAGTTTCCGGTAGCCGGTGCGACTGAAGTTGAAACCTTTGACTGGATTCAAACACGTCAAGTTAACAGCCTTGCAGTGGTGGAAGCACTGCGAAACGAACTGGATATTGGCGAGGCGGAAGCGATTGCATTGGCATTGGAATTAGAAGCAGACCAAATTCTCATTGACGAGAGTCGGGGGCGAGCGATCGCTGCGAGACTAAATCTCAGATACACGGGTATTTTAGGGATTCTAATTGAGGTTAAAAGTCAAGGGTTAATTGTCAAGGGTTAATTCCTGTGGTGAAACCTTTGCTGGAGGCTCTGATTAATCAAGCCGGGTTCTGGATTGCTGGAGCGCTGTATAATAGAGTTCTGCAACTTGCCGGTGAGCGAGCTGAAGGCTAGACAATAACTTGATGAATACTCTCAACGACTTGCTGAATAAAATTAATGGCGCTGTCAACTTGAATTTCATCTATTGGCCAGCGAGTCCCTATATTATAGCTAGGATCTATATCAGCTTCGTGAGCAATCTTGTTTCTCCGATCAACTATTGAGCTGAGTTCTTGCTTAATTTCTTTTGCTCTGTTCGGTTTGCCCATTTTATGGGCCACCTCATCCCAGAATTTTTTATCTGAAATAAGTCTGATTCCCTCGGCTATTTTGTCTGGTTGCTGAAAACTTTGATAGCTATGGCGCTCTCGGATCTCACGTTCCACCCAAGCGATATTACTAAGTTTGCTATTCATACTATTTGATATAGCGGGAATGAAAGCTGAGATTGTCTGAGCCTGTCCTAAGAATGCGTGGCCTTCATTCTGTTGAACCTCATTTTCTAACCAGGAAGCAACATCTTGCGCCACGATTCGATCTTGACGAGCTGCACCTAACGAAACTTGAAAACGGGAAAATGCTGATTGAGTAGTGTTAGAGGAAGGAGTAGGTTCAGGACGTTGACCTCCATAAATCTCTAACATCCCCAATGTCACAACCTCATGAATGTAATAGTCCAGCGCACTTACAGATAAAACCAGTGCAGCTCTCAGGATGTCTGACACATCCAGAGCGCTAGTAGCTTTAGCTTTGATAGAGTTGTGAAGAGCAACTAAGTCTCGAACCCGACCAATGCTGATCTGAAATTGGTCAATTGCTGACTGCATAAGCTAAGCGGAGGTTAGTTTAATAATTTTGTCTGCTAAGTCTGAAAAAGTTGTTCTAAATTCATCTTGCTTTTTACGATTAGCCTCTAACACTACACCTGTTTGACGCAGCTGAGCCGGTGTCAAATCATAAACCGGGGTCCGATGCTCTTGAGATAATGCAATCAGGCTGTTAAAGTTTGAAATCTTTGTAAGAGTAAAGTTAGGCCCGATTTCCCGCTCGGTGTAGATTTGATCTGGCAATAACATATTGCTGTTGCGTAATATCGGAGCTAACTTGGTAGAAACAGCTTGCTCAATTCTTTCTATCCATTTTTGGAAAGCAGCAGTTTCCTTCCCACGTATAATTCGATAATTCTGAACAATAGTTCCTAAAAAGCGTAACGTAACATCAGGAAATGGATAGGTAGCGTCTCTTAAAATTTGAAGTGAACTTGCTGCCTTTGCCCAAGTGTACCATTTTGGTAAAATTTTGGAGAGAGAGTCAATTGCCATTACAGAGAAAAAATCTGCGGTCGTAGGAACCAAGAAAAAGTTACTTGTCATCAACAAATTCTGATTAATCGCTCCCAGACTAGGACTCATATCAATCAGAATGTAGTCAGCGCTAAACTTGGCAGCAGTTTTGTCTAGTAGGTCATTAATAGAACCCGGTAAATTCTTAAGCGCATGAATTGAGCCACTCAACTCTTGAGCAATACCTAGTGTTACTTCGTATTCAGCAAATCCAACATGACCTGGGAGCAAGAATAATCCATCCCGCCCTTGTATCGGCAAACAATCTACAGCCTCGATAGCTTTTGGCTGTGATTCAAATGCAGGAGCTAAGCCTGTCTTTATGTTTGAGTGTGTATTGTAGATATTTTCTATCCTTGCTTCATCATCCTCTGTTGCCTCTCCCAGAGCCATTCCAGTGAGGTTACACTGGGGGTCAGTATCCGCGAGAATTACTCTTTTTCCTTTTGAAGCAAGCATCCAACCTAGATTAAAAGTAGTTGTGGTCTTACTGACTCCACCTTTGTGATTGAATAGGGCAATCTTCTGAACCATTGCACAGCACCTTTTGGATTTCCTTGAGTAGTGTAATATAGTAGTCCAGCATGAGCCGAGAAGCCTGATTTATAGGAAAAACCAGGTTTATGGCCCTCCATAAATTGAGTTTCTCGATGATATCCCCAGCGTGGCAGATCCACAAGTGGGGCATTAGTTGAAGATGGGACATCTTTGCCCGCCTATTCTTATGAATAGTGGGAGCCATCCCAATTACTCCGATGCAACAGCCTAAAGTCAGGGTTGCCCATCTAGATTAGCACAGTGAGAGGGGAGAGTGTCAACAGAACTGGAACACCCACAGAGTAAAATTATACTCCATCCCATCTTTGCTTGCCGGCTGACCCCACGCGCACAATCGGCCACAAGGTGCAATTGCCCCGTCCGCCGGCAACCCCGCCCTCGGAGTCGCCCGGACGTGCCGGCAGACTCCCAACCCAATCTATTCTTATTATGCCGGCAACCGCGCCGCAAGTCAAGGTGGATGCGGTCAAATTTTTCTTTCAATCTGCGGGGGACTTACAACAGGATGTCGCAACCGGCCACAAGGTGCAATTGCTCCGTCCGCCGGCAGCCCTCGGAGTCGCCCAGGCGTGCCGGCAGAGTTCCAAACTGAGCCCTTTTTGCGCCGGCGAGTTTACAGTACCTCCCGAC
>CAZJNL010000764.1:0-3374 GCA_964546515.1 uncultured Oscillatoria sp. | reverse complement strand
AAATGCAGACGCGATTTATAGCGTCTCTACAAGAGAGGGAGACGCGATAAAACGCGGATCTACAAAAGGCTGCCGGCATTGTGCCAGTTTAAAAAGCTGTCTGCGTAACCGGAACCCAGCCGAGCCGCAATGCCTATGATTGAAATGAAGTAAATTTGCGCTGCATAAATACAGCTGGAGGGTGGAGAGGCTATGCAAAGTATAACAACCTCTTCTCAACAACCACACAGCGCCGCTTGGGTATTTCAAGCTTGGGCGTCGTTTATCATTTCCGTTACAGCCACCACAGCCGGCATCTTCTACTTACCTGTAGATGGCTGGGTGAAAGGCTATATGGGCATGGGTTTGGTGTTTTCCATTGGCTCCACGATGAGCTTGGCGAAAACCGTCCGAGACGAGCATGAAGCTAAAAGATTCGCGGCTCGCATCGATGAAGCCAGAGTCGAGAAGTTACTCGTAGAGCACCATCCCCTTAAATAATATCATGTCCGCTTGCATCGGTTTTGTGTAGAGACGCGACATGTCGCGTCTCTACATAGTGGGCAGTGGGCGATGGGGCGATGGGGCGATGGGGCATTGGGCATTTCAGCCCGAAACGGCGGTGATGACGGAACTCACTACACACCAACGATGCCACCGGAAATAATATAATACCCCAACGGCTGCCGGTGCCGCACCTAAAAAAACAAGGAACGAGGCAAAAGTCCGCGCAGGCGGACGAAAGGCAAGTCGCAGTATCTAGAGCCTGGATATGTAGCGGGAAAGCGTTCTAGTGAGGTACAGGTAGCCCCGGTACGACTTTAACCGGTACAGCACCGGCATCGAGCCTGTGCCCTGTACCGCCTGCGCCGCCGGCGTAGCACAGGCGTCGAGCCTGTGGCCCGCAACTCCGATAAGAACCCCGGTTTCTTAAAGAAACCGGGTTTCTAGGATTGGGCGATCAACTTTTTTGGGGCGCGTAGCACAGGCGTCTCGCCTGTGCCGCCTGTGCCTTACTTGCCCTGTTTCTTCTCCTTTTGCCGGCGACGGTTAACCGAAACCACAGAATGGTCTATCGGAAACCCCGCCACGGGAATCACCTGATACTTGCGCTCCTCTTCCAAGCGTTTGAGTTCGGTATAATCGATCCAGTGGATGCAATCGACCGGACAGGTATCAATCGCTTCTTGGATCAGCTCTTCCGGATCGCCATCTTGCCGAATAGCCCGAGAGCGACCGTAGTCGGGCTCGATGTAGAAAGTGTTGCGGGCGACGTGAGCGCAGTGCTTGCAGCCGATGCAAGTCACCTCATCCACATACACCCCCTTTTGGCGCAACGCACCCCCCAGTTCCGGCTCAAAGCCAGAACGATCGGGGGCATTGCGCAAAGCACCTCCTAACTCCGGTTCAAAACCCGACCGTTGCGGATCGTCGTCAGAAGCAGGTGGAGTGAAGTCAGACATCAAGCACTCCAGCGTTGCAGCACTAGGCGGATGGAACCGTCGGTATTCTTTTGCTGTTCAGCCAGTTGGAAGCCTTGCTTAGAGCTTTCACCAACCACAGTGTGGTAAGCGTAGCGCTGCGTCACCATATTCAGGAAGCGATCCACAGAAGAGGCTTGCTGCCAAAATTGCAAATCAGCAACCAGTTCGTACTCAGCGCCATTCCAGCGGAAGCCGAGATCGTAACCGTTGTCCTGCTCAATGACAACCTCAGCGGAGTGAGTTTGACCGCGATAGCCTCTCACCTCTTTTGGGCCGGCTTTCCAGTCAATCCCTAAATCGCTGAGAGCCGCTTGCAAAGAAGTCAGATTGCGCAGTTGAGTTTTGATTTGGCTAAAGTGGGACATACTTTTTTCCTAAGTGAGAAAGTGAAACAACTTGAAGTAAACGAACAGAACTTACGCATTATTCTCACAGGCTAAAGCTCGCGACTTCAGTCGTCAGGCTGCGTAAATCTTCACGAAAAAAAGCTCACCACTCGCTAAAAGTCGCTCGGGCAGCAGCCGTCGCTGACTGGTGAACTGCTCTGGCAAACAATTCAGAGGTCGGCTCACTCTTGATCACTCGCCCGAGTTGGGCTTCAATCGCGGCAGTCACCTCCGCGCAAGATGCACCGACAATGCCGGTAACTTTCTCCTGCACTCGGCCATCTGGATAAATGACAAACTCTAGCGTTTCCATGCTTTTGGCTGACCTCTCGGCAAGTTGGCAACTGGACGCTGGCACCCGGCACAAAACCGGCAGTGCCCTCTCAAGTTATTTCTGGCTTGCTGACTGGCTGCTCTCTTAGTCGATTTTGACTAATTGTATTACAGCGAGTCAAAAGTTTACAAAAATTTGTAATGAAATAGTATCATACATCAGTCTCTGCTAAGTTTCGCGTAATTTTTCGCATCAGTCAAGAGGCGGCGCAGGGGAAAGTGCGCCAAACCCTCACCACGTCTTGCTTACAGGAATTTTGCCGCCGATGCGCCGGTGTGAAGCGGGCGGGCGGAAGGCCGTTCCCCCAGCTTTCCACCGCCCTCCTAACCCCCTGACATCGGGCTGTGGGCTGGACTTATAGAAAATTCCTGAGCATTTGCATAAGTTCTAGCGGGGGTAAAGGCAGGGGATAATGAGAAGCTGTCCAAGTTAGAGTAATGCGTGATGAGTGCACAGCAAGTCACAAGTGGAATCAGTGCCGGTGAAGTGCCTTCCGTGACGCCGGTGCGGGTGGGGGTCCTGGGTTTTGGCGGTTTGGGGCAAGCCGCCGCCCGAGTCCTCGCTCCCAAACGCGAGATGATCTGGGTAGCAGCTGCCGATAAAAAAGGCTACGCTTACGACCGGCAGGGGTTAAATCCAGACACCTGCATTGCGGCATACAGCGCCCACGGCTCCCTCGGCTATCTGGAGCAGGTGGGCACCCCCAGCAGCAACAGCATCCGGGATATAATCGAGCGAGCCGAAGTCGATGGCTATTTTCTGGCACTGCCCAACCTGCCAAACACCTTTATGGCCTCCGTGGCCAGACAGTTTATAGAAGCAGGCTGGCGAGGCGTGCTCGTCGATGCCATCAAACGCACCAGCGCCGTCGAGCAACTGCTGGCGATCAAACAACAACTGCTCGCCGCCGGCATCACTTACCTCACCGGCTGTGGCGCAACCCCCGGTTTGCTAACAGCAGCAGCCGCCCTAGCCGCTCAGAGCTACGCCGAAATTCACGGTGTAACAATTACCTTTGGCGTTGGCATAGCCAACTGGGAAGCCTACCGAGCCACCATCCGGGAAGATATCGCCCACATGCCAGGGTACAGCGTCGAGCGGGCGATGGCCATGACCGATGCCGAAGTAGAAGCCCTGCTCGACAAGACCGGCAAGGCCGCTGGCGTCGCTGCGACTGCATCGACGTCGGCC